>NZ_JBHWZO010000048.1:0-29465 GCF_042728455.1 Promicromonospora sp. NPDC060204 | reverse complement strand
GGGTCGTTTGCGGCGACCTGGGCGTCCGGCATCTCCGACGGCGTGCGTCCGGCAGGTCGTCAGACCTCCAGGCGCTCCAGCATGTCGGTCACCAGCGCCGCCACCGGCGAGCGCTCCGACCGGGTCAGGGTCACGTGCGCGAACAGCGGGTGCCCCTTGAGCGCCTCGATCACGGCCGCGACGCCGTCGTGCCGCCCCACCCGCAGGTTGTCGCGCTGCGCGACGTCGTGGGTGAGCACCACGCGCGAGCTCTGGCCGATGCGCGACAGCACCGTGAGCAGCACGTTCCGCTCCAGGGACTGCGCCTCGTCCACGATCACGAACGAGTCGTGCAGCGAGCGCCCGCGGATGTGCGTGAGCGGCAGCACCTCGAGCATGTCGCGGGCGATGACCTCCTCGACGACGTCGGGCGAGACCAGCGCCCCGAGCGTGTCGTAGACGGCCTGCGACCAGGGGTTCATCTTCTCGGACTCGGACCCGGGCAGGTAGCCCAGCTCCTGCCCGCCCACCGCGTACAGCGGCCGGAAGACGAGCACCTTGCGGTGCTGCTGCCGCTCCAGCACGGACTCCAGGCCGGCGCACAGGGCGAGCGCCGACTTGCCCGTACCGGCTCGGCCGCCGAGCGAGACGATGCCGATCTCCTGGTCGAGGAGCAGGTCGATGGCGACGCGCTGCTCGGCCGAGCGACCGTGCACGCCGAACACCTCCTGGTCGCCGCGGACCAGCCGCACCTTCTTGTCCGGCGTCACCCGGCCGAGTGCGGAGCCACCCGGCGAGTGCACGACCATGCCCGTGTGCACCAGGAGCGGCGAGGCCGCCTCGACCGTCGCGGGGTCCAGGGCCGCGATCTCGACGGAGTCGTTCTCCCAGAGAGCGCCCATCTGCTCGTCCGAGAGGTCGATCTCACGCATGCCGGTCCAGCCGGAGTCCACCGCGAGCTCGGCCCGGTACTCCTCGGCCTGCAGGCCCACGGCGGAGGCCTTGACCCGCATCGGCAGGTCCTTGGAGACGACGGTGACGCTGCTGCCCTCGGCCGCCAGGTTGGCGGCCACGGCCAGGATGCGCGTGTCGTTGTCACCCAGGCGGAAGCCGGCGGGCAGGACCGAGGGGTCGATGTGGTTGAGCTCCACCCGGAGCGTGCCGCCCGTGTCCCCCACGGGGACCGGTGAGTCGAGCCGGCCGTGCTGCACCCGCAGCTCGTCCAGCATCCGCAGGGCGCTCCGGGCGAAGTACCCGAGCTCGGCGTGGTGGCGCTTGGCCTCCAGCTCCGTGACCACGACGATCGGGAGTACGACGTCGTGCTCCGCGAACCGCATCATCGCCTTCGGGTCGCTCAACAGCACTGACGTGTCGATGACGAAGGTCCTGCGTTCGTCACCTGCCGCGCCGGCAGCGGCGTCGGCACTCTGGTCGGACGGACGGGTGGTGTGTGCGGAATGGCTCACTGCGGTTCTCCCTCCGGCGCCGAAACGCCGTGACAGCCTCGTCGCTACCTGGCAGATACCGCCTGTCGGCGGAACCGACCCGGTCGAACCGGGGCTGGTGGATGGGCCGAGCGACCGACTCGGTGCGCCGCGTCGTGGCGCAGAGCCGGGGCCGGCCCTTCTCCACGGAGCGAGCACTCCATAGGTTGGCCTCCCGAAGGGGCGACTGGGTGCCGTCCCTGAGGTGGAAACTACGCGCCCTGCCATCCCGTGACCAGACCCACGCCCCGGCGGGTCGCAAGTTGTCACGAACTGTTCACATGGTGGCAATAGCTTGATTTTTACTCCAAGGAATAGCAAAACTCGCAGGGAGGGGCGCCCAGGCGGCAGGATGGTCACATGGCTTCCTTCGCCGTCCTGCTCCGAGCCGTGAACATCGGACCCGGCCTGCGTGTGTCGTCGGCGGACCTGCGCGGAGCCGCCGAGGACGCGGGTCTCGCCGACGCCCGGACGCTGCTGAACAGCGGCAATCTCGTGGTGACGACCGGAACCTCCAGGGCCGGCAGCGCCGCCGACGTCGCCCGGCTGGTCGAGGACCGGCTCGCCGAGCGCCTGGGACAGGACGTGTCCGCCGTCGGGCTGAGCGCGGAGCAGCTCGAGGACATCGCCGCGGCGAACCCGTTCCCGGCCGCCGCCCGGGACGACCCGTCCCACCTGCAGGTGCACGTCCCGTTCGGCGACCTCGACGAGGCGGGCATCGCCAGGCTCGACCTGGCCAGCCCCGGCCGGGAGATGCTCGCGACGGCCGCTGGCGTGCTGTACGTGCACTACGTGGACGGGATCGGCCGGTCCAAGCTCACGCCGAAGATCGTCGACCGGGCGGTCGGGGCGCCGACCACGGCCCGGAACTGGAACACGATCACCAAGCTGCGCGCCGCCTGCGCCGGGCTGGCCTCCCGGTAGTCCCGGGCCCGCGCCCGGTAGGGTGGGGGCCAGGGAGTGCCGGGAAGTCTGGTCGGCGTGGACCGGGTCGACCGGTCCGTGTCAGCCGACCCCGCACCCGAGAGGACGACCGTTGACCGGTACCGCCCCAGCACCCACCCGAGCCCAGCGCCTGCGCACCTGGCTGTCCCGCGAGACGACCGGCGGGGCGCTCCTGATCGGGGCCGCGTTCCTCGCCCTGCTCTGGGCCAACTCCCCCTGGCGAGCTTCGTACCAGGCGCTGTCCGACGCCGTCGTGGGCCCGGCCGCGATCGGTCCGGTCCCGGTGCACCTCGACCTCTCGCTGGCCACCTGGGCCGCCGACGGGCTGCTCGCGATCTTCTTCTTCGTGGTGGGCGTGGAGCTCAAGCAGGAGTTCGTCGCCGGGAGCCTGCGCAACCCCCGGGAGGCCGGCGTCCCGATGATCGCCGCCGTGGGCGGCATGGCCGTGCCCGCGCTGATCTACGTCGGCACCCTGCTGCTGCTCGACGAGCCGGGGGCGCTGCGGGGCTGGGCCATCCCCAGCGCGACCGACATCGCGTTCGCCGTGGGTGTCCTGGCGATCTTCGGCCGCGGCCTGCCGGCGGCGATCCGGACGTTCCTGCTCACCCTGGCCGTGGTCGACGACCTGCTGGCGATCGTCGTCATCGCGATCTTCTACACCAGCGAGATCCACTGGCTGCCGCTGCTCGGGACGCTCGTCTGCGCCGGGCTGTTCGGCTGGCACGTGCGCTCCCGCACGCCCCGGTGGTTCGTGCTGCTGCCGCTCGCCGTCGTGGCGTGGGCCCTGATGCACGCGTCCGGCGTGCACGCGACGATCGCCGGCGTACTGCTGGGATTCACCGTGCCGGCGGTCGCGCTGCACGGCGAGGCGACGTCGCGCACCACCCGCTACGAGCACGGCATCAGGCCGTTCTCCTCGGGCTTCGCACTGCCCGTCTTCGCCTTCTTCGCCGCGGGCGTCTCGCTGGTCGACGGCGCGGGGCCGGGCGCCGTCGTCGGCCAGCCGGTCGTCGCCGCGATCGCCGCCGGACTGATCCTCGGCAAGCTCATCGGCGTGCTCGGCACCACCGCGCTGGTCACGCGGATCACGCCGCTGCGGCTGCCCGACGGGATCGGCGTGCGCGACCTGCTGCCCGTCGGCCTGCTCGCCGGCATCGGGTTCACCGTGTCCCTGCTGATCAGCGAGCTGTCCTTCGGCGACTCCGAGCACACCGACGGCGCGAAGATCGCGATCCTCGGGTCGTCGGTGCTGGCCGCGATCCTCGGCGCGGTCGCACTGCGCCGGGACGCCCGGCAGGCCAGGACCACGGACATGAACCTCGACGGCCGTCCGGACGACGTCCACGACTACATCGGCGACGCAAAGGACCGCGAGACCCACTGACCCGCCGTCCGACCACCCGACTGACTCGGCCACGCACGAACGCCGAGTCAGCGAGTTGGTCCGACCACCCGGCTGACTCGGCAGAGTGGGAACGCCGAGTCAGCCAGTTGGGCTAGCGGTCACACCTCCAGCAGGAGTGCCTCGCCCTGGCCGCCGCCACCGCACAGGCCGACGGCGGCGCGGCCTCCGCCGCGGCGGGCCAGCTCGTGCGCGGCGTGCACCGCGATGCGTGCGCCGGACGCCCCGACGGGGTGCCCCAGCGCGATGCCGCCGCCGTGCACATTGACGATGTCCAGAGGCACGCCCAGGGTCTTCGCCGAGACCCCGACCACCACGGCGAACGCCTCGTTGATCTCCACGAGGTCGAGGTCGTCGGCCGTCCAGCCCTCGCGCTCCAGGGCCTGGCCGATCGCCCGGGCGGGCTGGGAGTGCAGGGAGTTGTCCGGCCCGGCCACCTGGCCGTGCGAGCGGACCGTCGCGAGCACGGGCACGCCGGCCGCCTCGGCCCGGCCGCGCGTGGTGAGCACGAGCGCGGCGGCACCGTCGGAGATCTGCGACGAGTTGCCCGCCGTCAGCGTCCCGTCGCTCTTGAACGCGGGGCGGAGCCGCGCGAGCGACTCGGGTGTCGTGTCGGGGCGCACGCCCTCGTCGGTGCGGACCTCGACCGGCTCTCCACGACGCTGCGGCACCGAGACCGGCGCCAGCTCGGCCTCGAAGTACCCGTCCTTGGCCGCCGCGGCGGCCCGCTGGTGCGAGGCGGCCGCGATCGCGTCCTGCTCCTCGCGCGACACGAACACGTCGCCCGCGTTGTGGTCCTCCGTCGAGATGCCCATCGAGACGTCGTCGAACGCGTCCGTCAGGGCGTCGTGCGCCACGGAGTCGACCAGCTCCGCCGACCCGTAGCCGAACCCGGACCGCGCGCCGGCCAACAGGTGCGGGGCGTTGGTCATGGACTCCTGCCCGCCCACCAGCACCACGGACGCCTCGCCCGTGCGCAGCAGCCGGGCGCCGTCGATGATCGACGTCAGCCCCGACAGGCACACCTTGTTCACCGTCACGGACTGCACGTCCCAGGGCACGCCGGCGGCCACCGCCGTCTGCCGGGCCGGGTTCTGCCCCGCGCCCGCCTGGATCACCTGGCCGAAGACCACCTTGTCGACGTCGGCCGCGAGCGCGCCCGCGCCCTCCAGCGCCTTGCGCGCCGCCACGGCGCCCAGCTCGACGGCGCTCAGCGCCGACAGCGAACCCTTCAGCCGACCCTGCGGCGTCCGCGCCGCCGAGACGATCACCACGTCGTCGGCGCTGTGTGTCGCGCCCGAACCGGTGGCGCCCGGACCGGTGCTCGTGGCACCCGTCGGAGCAGCAAATGCGTCACTCATGAGACCTCCTTTGGCCGTTCTTCCCAGCGTATCCCTCGGATTCGCGCGTGAGCCCGGCGGTCGCGCGGGCTCGACGGTTGCGCAGGCTCAGCCCGCCGAACCCACCAGCTCCACCGCGAGCTCCGGCTCCGTCTTCTCCACGACCTCCTCGGCCGTGACCCCCGGCGCGAGCTCGCGCAGCACCAGCCCGGACGGCGTCACGTCGAGCACCGCCAGGTCGGTGATGATCCGGTTGACCACGCCCTTGCCGGTCAGCGGCAGGGAGCACTCGCGCAGGATCTTGGGCGACCCGTCGCGCGCCACGTGCTCCATGAGCACGATCACGCGGCCCGCGCCGTGCACCAGGTCCATGGCGCCGCCCATGCCCTTGACCATCTTGCCGGGGATCATCCAGTTGGCCAGGTCACCCGTGGCCGAGACCTGCATGCCGCCCAGGATCGCGGCGTCGATCTTGCCGCCGCGGATCATGCCGAACGACGTCGCCGAGTCGAAGATCGACGAGCCGGGCAGCAGCGTCACCGTCTCCTTGCCCGCGTTGATGAGGTCCGGGTCCACGGCGTCCTCCGTGGGGTACGGCCCCACGCCGAGGATGCCGTTCTCGGACTGGAGCACCAGGTGCCGGTCGTCCGGCACGTAGTTGGGCACGAGCGTCGGCAGCCCGATGCCCAGGTTCACGTACATGCCGTCCTGCAGCTCGCGCGCGGCGCGCGCGGCCATCTCCTGTCGCGTCAGTGCCACGGTTCAGCCCTCCTTGCCCGACGACGCCGCGGCGGGCTCCGTCACGGTCCGGCGCTCGATGCGCTTCTCGATGTCGGTGCCGACGTGCACCACCCGGTGCACGTAGACGCCCGGCAGGTGCACGGTGTCCGGGTCGATCTCCCCCGGCTCGACGAGCTCCTCGACCTGGGCGATGCAGATGCGCCCCGCCATCGCGGCGAGTGGCGAGAAGTTGCGCGCCGACTTGTTGAACACGAGGTTGCCGTGCCGGTCGCCGCGCAGGGCGTGCACCAGCGCGAAGTCGGTGCTGATCGACTCCTCCAGCACGTACTCGGCGTCGTCCGCCCCGAACGTGCGGACCTCCTTGGGCGGGGACGCGATCGCCACGCCGCCCGAGCCGTCGTACTTGCGCGGCAGGCCGCCGTCGGCCACCTGCGTGCCGACGCCCGTCCGCGTGAAGAACGCGGCGATGCCCGCGCCGCCGGCGCGGAGCTTCTCGGCGAGCGTGCCCTGCGGGGTGAGCTCCAGCTCGAGCTCGCCCGAGAGGAACTGCCGCTCGAACTCCTTGTTCTCCCCCACGTACGAGCTGGTCATCTTCGCGATCCGCTGGGCGTTCAGCAGCACGCCGAGGCCCCAGTCGTCGACGCCGCAGTTGTTGCTCACCACGGACAGGCCGCTGGTGCCCTGCGCCAGCAGCGCCTCGATCAGGGCGATCGGGTTGCCGCACAGCCCGAACCCGCCCACGGCGAGCGAGGCGCCGTCGGGGATGTCGGCCACCGCCTCGGCCGCGCTCGCGACCACCTTGTCGAACCCGGTACGTGCTCCAGTCATCATCGACTCCTCCATCACGTCAGTCCTGGCAGGTCATGCCATGTGCCAGTGTCACACCCATCGCGGCCCGGGCGGCGACTCATCGCGCGCTCCAGCCGCCGTCGATGGTCCACGAGGCACCGGAGACCATCGCGGCCTCCGGCCCCGTCAGCCAGCCCACCAGGGCGGCCACCTCGTGCGGTTCCACCAGCCGCTTCACCGCGGACTCCGCGAGCATGACCTTCGCCATCACCTCGGACTCCGGGATGCCGTGCACCCGCGCCTGCTCGGCGATCTGCTTCTCCACGAGCGGCGTGCGCACGTAGCCGGGGTTGACGCACACGCTGGTCACGCCGTGCTCGCCGCCCTCCAGGGCCGTCACCTTGGACAGGCCCTCCAGCCCGTGCTTGGCCGCCACGTACGCCGACTTGAACGGCGAGGCCACCAGCCCGTGTACCGACGAGATGTTGACCACCCGTCCCCAGCCCCGCGCGTACATGCCGGGCAGGACGGCGCGGACCAGCAGGAACGGCGCCTCCAGCATGATCCGCTGGACCAGCCGGAAGTCGTCCGGCACGAAGTCCTGGATCGGGCTGACCCGCTGGATGCCGGCGTTGTTCACCAGCACGTCGGTGTCCAGCCGGAGGTCGTCGAGCGCCCGGGTGTCGGACAGGTCGACCACCCAGGCCTCGCCGCCCACCTCCTCGGCGACGGCCTTGGCGCCGTCGCCGTCGAGATCGGCCACCGTGACGTGCGCGCCGCGGGCGGCGAGCTCCCGCACGCACGCGGCGCCGATACCGCTCGCGCCGCCCGTCACCAGCGCCCTGCGCCCGTCGAGCCGGTGCTCCTCGTGCCTCGCGTTCATCGTCGATCCTGCCCCTCCGTCGTCCTGCACCCGTCGTCCTGCACCCGGTCGTTCCCCCGTACCCGCTCGTGCGCTCCGGCTCAGTCGTTCCGCCCCGCGAGCTCGCGCTCGCGGGCCTGGTCCTCGGCGTCCAGCGCGTGCAGGGACGCGCCCTTGGTCTCGCGCAGCGCGATCGCCGCGACCAGGGTGATGAGGGCCGCGATGCCCATGTAGACGGCGGTGGGCCACCACGAGCCGGTGTTCTTGAGCCAGGTCGTGGCGAGGATCGGGGCCAGCGAGCCGGCCACGATGGAGGTGACCTGGTAGCTGATCGAGACGCCCGAGTACCGCATCCGGGTCGGGAACATCTCCGCCATGATCGCGGGCTGCACCGCGTACATCAGGGCGTGGAACAGCAGCCCGGCCATCAGCACGGCCATGATGACCCAGACGTTCTTCGTGTCCATCGCCGGGAAGGCGAACCAGCACCAGGTGGCGCCGAGCACGGCGCCCGTGATGTACAGCGGCTTGCGGCCGATGCTGTCGGCAAGCCGGCCCACGGCGAGGATCACCACGAAGTGGAAGGCGTGCGCGGCCGCGACGACGCCGAGGATGCGCGTGGTGTCCATGCCGAGCGCGGTGCCGAGGTAGACGATCGAGAAGCTGACCACGAGGTAGTACAGGATGTTCTCCGCGAACCGCAGGCCCATGCCGGTGAGCACGCCACGCGGGTACCGCTTGATCACCTCGAGCACGCCGTAGGCCTTGTCGCCCTCCTGGATCTCGGCCTTCGCCTCCTCGTAGATGGGGGCGTCGGAGACCCGGGTGCGCACGTAGTAGCCCACGATGATGACCACGGCCGACAGCCAGAACGCCACGCGCCAGCCCCAGGCGAGGAAGGCCTCGTCGGTCAGGGTTGCCGACATCGTGTAGAGCACGACGGTCGCGAGCAGATTCCCCGCGGGGACGCCGGCCTGCGGCCACGCGGTCCAGCGGGCCCGCTCGGCGTCCTTGCTGTGCTCGGCCACGAGCAGCACGGCGCCGCCCCACTCGCCGCCGAGCGCCACACCCTGGACGAAGCGCAGGATCACCAGGAGCGCCGGTGCGAGGAAGCCGACCTGCTGGAACGTGGGCAGGCAGCCCATGAGCACGGTCGCCACGCCGATGAGCACGATCGTGAACTGCAGCGTGTACTTGCGCCCGAGCTTGTCGCCCAGGTGGCCGAAGATGATGCCGCCCAGCGGGCGGGCGAGGAAGCCGACGGCGTAGGTCACGAAGGCCGCGATGATCGCGTCGTAGGCGTTGCCCGTCTCGGGCATCAGCACCTTGCTGAACACGAGCGCCGCGGCGGTCGCATAGAGGAAGAAGTCGTACCACTCGACGACGGTGCCGGCCATCGAGGCGGCGACGATGCGCCTGATCAGCGACCGGTCGTCCGGTGCGTGGGTGCCCTGCTGTGCGGACATGCTGCTGCTCCTAGGTGTCGACTCTGACACGGGGTGCGGCCGGCCCGCGCGATCCGCGCGGCCTGCCACCTGTGACTCGCCGAGTGTTCCGGGGAAGCACTGTGCGCAGCAATGACGAAGTCGGCAGACGGTATGTGCACGGATGCACACTTGGTAACGTCACGGCATGTCAGCCCGAAACGACCCGCCGGCCGGCCAGGTCGCCGACCAGCTCCTGGTGCTGCTCGCCGTGGCGCGCACCGGCCGGTACACGACGGCGGCGCAGGCGCTCGGCGTCAACCACACCACCGTCGCCCGCAACATCACGGCGCTGGAGCGCGCCCTCGGCGGGCGCCTCCTGGTGCGCGGCGCGGACGGCTGGGAGCTCACGACGCTCGGCCGGCGCGCGGCCCGGGCGGGCGAGGCCGTGTCCGACGCCGTCGACCGGCTCGTCGGGGGCGACACCGAGGCCGACCCGGTCACCGGCGTCGTGCGGATGACCGCCACGGACGGGTTCAGCGCGTACGTCGCCTCCCCCGCGATCGCCCGGCTGCGGGGCGCGCACCCCGAGCTGTCGGTCGAGCTCGTCACGGTCACGCGCGTGGCGACGCACCACCGCTCGGGGGTCGACGTCGACGTCGTGGTCGGGGACCCGAAGGTGCAGCGGGCCAAGGCCGTGCGCCTGGGCGAGTACGTGCTGGGCATGTACGGCTCGCGCGACTATCTGGCGCGGCACGGCACGCCCACGACGGTCGAGGAGATGTCGCGGCACGGCCTGGTCTACTTCGTCGACTCCATGCTCCAGGTGAACGACCTGGACGCCCCGCGCCGCCTGGTCCCCGGCATGCCGGACGCGCTGGCCTCGACCAACGTGTTCGTGCACGTCGAGGCCACGCGCGCGGGCGCGGGGCTCGGGTTCCTGCCCTGCTTCATGGCCGACCGGCACGACGACCTGGTGCGGCTCCTGCCCGACGAGGTCACCGAGCGCTTGCCCTACTGGGCCGTGATCCGCACCGAGTCCTGGCGCCGGCCCGCCGTGGCGGCCGTGGTGCAGGTGCTGGCCGACGAGATGTCCCGCCAGCGCGACCGCATGCTGGGCCTGCGCCCGGAGACCTGACGTCGCCGGGCCGTCCCCGGGCCGTCACCGGACCAGAGGCGGGCGGCGCGGAGCTCGACGGGGTGAGTCACACACCGGGAGAGGTGGTCGGGTGGGCTTAATTTCGTTCACCCCGGACCCACTGAATATGGCCTTGCCGGACAGTCCGGCAGAGCCAGAGAGCCCGTGCCCGGGACGAACGGAATTCAGCCCGCCCGGCCACCTCCGCAAGAGCGGTGTTCACCCCGCGGCGCTCCCCCTGCGGCAGCTCGATCCGCGGCGGTTCGCCGGGGCGTCGGTCAGCCCTCGACTGTGGTCACCGCCGCCGCCACCGCCGAGATGCCCGGCTCCGCCATGATGATCGTGTAGTGGTTCACGCCCGCCACCTCGCTCGCCGCCAGACGCGGCAGACGACGCTCCCACTCCGCGACGGTGTCCGCCGGGTACATGCCGCCCGGCTGGTCGAGCAGGCCGCGCGGGGCGCGCAGGAACGTGATCGGCAGGCTCGTGTCCGCGGCCCACGCGAGCGCGGCGGGCAGGGCGTCGCCCCGGGCAGAGTCCGCCGAGTCCGCGGCGACGGCGTCGGACGACGTCGCGGGCCGGAGCACGGGCCCGGCCGCCGCCCCCGCCACACCATCCGCCGGCGGGTACGCCGCCAGGTCGTAGTCCACGTACTGCTCCACCACGGGGTTCCACTGGCCGAAGGCGGGGTGCGCCCGCCAGAACTCGCGGTACGCCTCGGCACTCGGGAAGGTCTGGGTCAGCCGCTCGATCGCGGGTCCGAGCAGCGCCCGCACCAGCTCCTCCGGGGTCGCGCCGTCGGGCACGCCCGGCGGCAGCGGGATGGGCAGCCCGCCGTCGACGAGCACGAGCCGGGCCACCAGGTCCGGGTGCCGGTGCGTCAGCACGAGCGACACGAACCCGCCCATGGAGTGTCCGACGACGACGGCGGGTCCGTCGGCGAGCGCCCCGATCACGGCGGCGACGTCGTCGGCGTGCGCGGCCATGCCGTACGGGCCGGGCAGCGCGTTGCTGCGGCCGCGGCCGCGCAGGTCGGGCGCGATCACGCGGCGTCCCGGGAGCGCCTCGACCACCGCCGGCCAGGCGCGGTGCGAGGCCGTGATGCCGTGCACCAGCACGACGGCGGGGAGGGGTGCGCCGTCGGGGCCGGCCGCCGCGGGCGCCGTCGGCTCCCAGACGCCCACCCGCAGGGCGCCCCCCGCCACCGCCACGTCGTGGGTGGCGTAGGTGTGCGAGCCCGTGGCCTCCACCTGGTCGACGACGCTCATGGACGCTCCTCCCCCTCGGTGCTGCCGGTGCCGCCGCTGGTGCCGCCCGGCGCCAGCGCCCGCTCGATGAACCGCATCGCCTGGTCGAACACCTCGGGCGGGACGGCCGACGTCGGGCCGCCGGGCTCGACGTCGGGTCCCCACAGGACCCACCGCATCCCGACGATCTCGCCGATACCCATGAGCGCCCACGCGGCCACCTCGGGGTCGATGTCGCCGACCTCGCCGGCGGCCTGCGCCTTGGCGAGGCCGTCGCGGTAGCCCTCGACGATCCGGGTGTAGTGCAGGCGCAGCGCGCCCGGCGAGACGAACTCGGCCTGCCGCACGATCCGGTACAGCGCGGGGTGCTCGGCCGTGAACTCGAAGAAGGCGCGGAACCCCGCCCGCTCCGCCTCGATCCGGCCGGACGCCTGCGAGGACGCCGCGATCATGGCGTGCCGCACGCGCCGGTTCAGGTCCTCGACCACCTCGTCGAAGATCTCGATCTTCGAGGTGAAGTACAGGTAGAACGTGCCCTGCCCCACCCCGGCCGCCTCCGTGATCTTCACGATCGAGGCGTCGTGGAAGCCGAGCTCGGCGAACACCCGCTCGGCGGCGACGAGGATGCGCGCGCGGGTGCGCTCCCCCTTGGTCATGGGCTGGGAGTTGGTGCTCACCGGGCCTCCTCGGCTGGGCGTACGTGGAGCGCCGAGCGCACCACCTTGTTCAGGGACGAGCGTGGCAGGTCGGGGACCAGATCAAAGTGCCGCGGCACCTTGTAACCCGCGAGCTCGCGTCGGCAGAAGGCCTCCAGGTCCTCCGCGTCGGTGAGCCGGCCGCCGCGCGGCACCACGAACGCGTGCCCCACCTCGCCCCAGCGCTCGTCGGGCACGCCGACGACGGCGGCGTCCGCCACGGCGGGGTGCCGGCGCAGAGCCGCCTCCACCTCGGCCGGCGTGACGTTCTCGCCGCCCGTGATGAACACGTCCTTGAGCCGGTCCACCACGCGGTAGTACCCGTCGGCATCGCGTTCCACCAGGTCACCGGTGCGCAGCCAGCCGCCCGCGAACGACGCCGCGGTCGCCTGCGGCTCCCGGAAATAGCCCGCGAACACGCTCGGGCCACGCACCAGCAGCTCGCCGGTCGCGGTGCCCGCGAGGTGCTCGCCGGTGACCGGGTCGGCCACCGCGACCTCGACGTGCGGGTACGGCACGCCGGCGGAGCCGACGCGGTCGCGCGCCACGTCGTCGGGCAGGCAGAGCACGTTGGGGCCTGCCTCCGTGAGGCCGTAGCCCTGGGTGAGCGCGACGCCGCGGCGGTGCCAGGCGCGCAGCAGCGGCTCCGGCATGGGCGCGCCGCCCACCACGGCGTGCCGCAGCGAGCTCAGGTCGGCCGCCGCGAAGCCGGGGTGCTCGGCGAGCAGGAGGTAGTTGGTGGGCACGCCCATCATGGTCGTGACGCGCCGGTCGGCGACCAGGCGCAGCACCCGCTCGGGCTCGAAGGTGCGCTCCAGCACCACGGTCGCGCCCGTCCACCAGGCCAGCAGCGGCTGGATGTTCCAGCCGCCCACGTGGAACTGCGGCAGCACCGAGAGCACCACGTCCGTGCTGGTCAGCTCCACGGTCCGGGACAGCGACAGGTTGTTCCAGAAGCAGTTGGCATGGGTGAGCAGCGCGCCCCGCGAGGAGCCGCCCGTGCCGGACGTGAACACCAGCAGCAGCGGGTCGTCGTCGCGCACCGCTCGGTGCGGCGGGCCGGCGGGCGGCGGCTCGGCGAGGGACATCCGCCGCGTGGGCGGCGGCACGCGCGCCTCCACGCCGTGCGGCCCCAGCGCGGTGCGCGACGGCGGCAGCGGCAGCCGTTCGAGCGCGGCGTCCGCCAGGGTGCCGCACTCCTCCTCGACGAGCACGAGCGCGGGGTCGGCCTGGTCGAGCTGCGCCGCGAGCTCGTGCGGCGACAGCCGCCACGACAACGGCGCGAGCACCAGCCCGGCCTTGGCGCAGGCGAAGAACAGCACCACCTGGTCGGAGCTGTTGCCGGTGACGGTGGCGATCCGGTCGCCCACGCCGTAGCCCGCGTCGAGCAGCCGGGCCGCGAGCGCCGTCGCCCGGGTCTCCAGGGCGCGGTAGGTCAGGGTGACGCCGCGGTCGTCGACCGCCACCCGGTCGGGCGTGGCCAGGGCGCGGTCGCGGGGCCACCGGCCCAGCGTGTGCAGGTCGCTCATGCCGCCGCCCCCTCGGGCGCGGGGCTCGCCGCGGGCCGACGCCGGGCGGCGAGCCGCTCGGCCGCACCCGCCAGCCCGCCGGGCAGGAAGATCACGACCAGCACGAAGCACGTGCCCAGCAGGAACATCGGCTCCGACAGCGGGATCCGGAGCACGGCGGGCAGCCCGGCCACGGCCTCGGAGTGCGCGAGCTCGGCGAGGCGCTGGTCCAGCAGCGTGTAGAGCACCGCCCCCACGACCGCGCCCCACCGCGAGCCGACGCCGCCCAGCACCACCATGACCAGGAGCGTGAGCGTGAAGTCCGCGGTCGACGTCGCCGGCGAGGCGCCGGACTGCAGCAGCAGGTACGCCATCCCGACGACGGTAGCGAGCGATGCCGCCAGGACGAACACCACGAGCTTGGTCAGGTAGGGGCGGCCGCCGATGATCCGCACGCGCACCTCGTTCTCGCGCACGGCCGCGGCCATGTGCCCAGCCCGGCTGCGCTCGATCCACAGCACCACCAGGTACACGAGCACCAGCACGACGAGCGCCAGCCAGTACAGGTTGCGGGTGTTGACCACGCCCACGAAGGCGGCCGGCACGCCGTCGGTCGCGAGCGCGAGCCCCTCCTCGCCGCCGGTCAGGTCGCCCTGGTCGCGCCGGACGAGCACGTTGCCCGCCTGGGCGAACGCGAGCGTGACCATGGCGAACGAGATGCCGGTGACCCGCAGGGAGATGGCGCCCACGACGAACGCGACGGCCACACCGCCCACGAGCACGAGCGCGGCGGCGGGCAGGAGCGGCACGTCGGTGCGGTCCAGCACGATCGCGAGGCCGTAGATCCCGGCCGCGAAGTACAGCGCGTGCCCAAAGCTCATCAGGCCCGCGACCCCGAACAGCAGGTGGTACGACAGCGCGAGCGCCGCCGTCAGCCAGCACAGGGCGAGGAGCTGGAGCGTGCCGGGCTCGTAGGTGTACCCGGGCAGCACGCCGGGGACCGGGAGCGCGAGCAGCGGCAGGCAGGCCAGGAGCACCAGGAGCGCCAGGCCGCCGAGGCGGGTGCGGATGCTGGTCATGCGGGCCTCCCCATCAGTCCGGACGGGCGCACGAGCAGCACGAGCGCCAGGAGCAGGACGACGATCAGGTCGCCGGTGTTGTTCAGGTAGAAGTTCGCGAGCTGCTGCAGCACGGCGACGACGACGGACGCCACCGCCGCGCCGGTCAGCGAGCCCATGCCGCCGATCACCGTGACGATGAACGCGAAGATCAGCAGGCTCGCGCCCAGGTGCGGCGAGACGTAGTTCAGGGACTGCGTGGCCAGCACGCCGCCCAGGCCGGCGGCCGCCCCGCCCACGGCGAACACGAGCGTGAACGCGCGGCGCACGTCGATGCCGAGCGCCGTGACCATGGCCCGGTTCTCGACGCCGGCACGGATGATCAGGCCGTACCGCGTGTACCGCAGGAACGCGACGATGCCGCCGAGCACCGCCGCCGCCGCGAGCACGTTGAGGAACGCGGTGTTCGGCACGTGCGCGCCCAGGACGTCGGTGGTCGAGGACAGCCACTCGGTGCGCGTGACGTTCCGGGGGTTCGGCCCCCAGATCCCCTCGAACAGGGCGACCGTCGCGAGCGAGAGGCCGACGGTGACGAGCACCTGCTCGATGTGCCGGTTGTAGAGGGGCCGGATGAGGCCCAGCTCCGTGGCGGTCGCCGCGGCCGCGCCGGTCAGCGCGCCGACCAGGAGGCCCAGCAGGAGCCCGCCCCAGGTGCCCGCGCCGACGAGGTTGCCGGCCGCGAGCCCGACGAACGCGCCGAGCGTGAGGAACGAGCCGTGCGCGAAGTTGAGCACGCCCATCAGGCCGTAGATCAGGGACAGGCCCGAGGCGACGAGGAAGTACAGCCCGCCCAGGCCGAGGCCCGTGGCCAGCAGGAGGATCAGGGTGCTCATCGGCCGGCCTCCGCGGTGGTCGTTGCTTCCTCGCCGGCCGGGTCGGGCTCGGCAGCCGGGTCGGGTTCGCCCGCCGAGACCCCCAGCAGCCGCTGGACCAGGTCGGGGTCGTCCAGCAGCGCCCGCGCCGGACCCGTGTGCACCACGCGTCCGGCGTCGATCACCACGACGCGTTCGGCCAGCCGCTCGACCACCTGGAGGTTCTGCTCGACGAGCAGCACCGGCACGGTCAGCGCGGCCGTGGCCAGCGTCTCGGCGACCTCGGTCACGATCCGCGGCGCCAGCCCCTTGGTGGGCTCGTCCACGAGCAGGATGCGGTTGTCGTTGAGCAGCGCCCGGGCCAGGGAGACCATCTGCTGCTGCCCGCCCGAAAGCGTGCCCGCACGCTGCCCGGCCCGCTTGACGAGGTCCGGGAACAGGGCGTCGACGAGCTGGCGACGCTCCGCCGTCGTGCCGTGCGACGTCGTTCCGGGCCGTTCCGCCCCCGAACCGCCGCTCCCCGCGCGGCGTGCTGCCCGCATGCCGCCGCTCCCCGCGCGGCGTTCCGCGAGCCGCAGGTTCTCGGCGACCGTCAGGCCCGCGAACACCTCGCGGTCCTCCGGCACGTACCCCACGCCGCGCCGGACGATGCGGTCCGTGCGCTCGGCGTCCACGCGGACGCCGTCGAGCAGCACCTCGCCCGATCGCTCGATCAGGCCGAGGACCGCCCGCAGCGTGGACGTCTTGCCGACGCCGTTACGGCCGAGCACCGCGGTGACGCCGGACGCCGGGACCTCGAACGACACGTCGTGCACCACCTCCTGGCCGGCGATGCGCGCGGACAGGCCGCGCACCTCCAGCACGTTCGGCCCGCTCATGCAGCGCTCCCCGCCGTCGTGCCCAGGTACGCGGACTGAACCGTCTCGTCCGCCATGACCTTCTCCGGGACGTCGCAGGTCAGGAGCTCGCCATGGTGCATGACGGCGACCCGGTCGGCCAGGCCGAGCACCACGTCCATGTGGTGCTCCACCATGAGCACCGTGCGGCCGGAGTCGTTGATGGACCGGATCACCTCGACCAGCCCGGCGACGTCGCCCGTCGCCACGCCCGCCATCGGCTCGTCCAGCAGCACCACCGACGAGTCCATGGCCAGCAGCACGGCGATCTCCAGCTTGCGCTTGTCGCCGTGGGACAGGTCGCCGGCTGCGGCGTCGGCCCGGTGGGTCAGGCCCACGGTCGCGAGGTGCTCGGCGGCCTCCCCCGACGCGGCGTCGCCGCGCCGGGGAAAGCTCAGCACCGAGAGGCTGCCGCCGAGGCGGCGCTGGGTGGCGAGCCGGACGTTCTCGACGACGGACAGCCGCGGGAACAGGCTCGACGTCTGGAACGTCCGGCCCAGGCCGGCCCGGGCCCGGACCGCGACGGAGGCCGCGGTCACGTCCCGGCCCCCGAGCAGCACCCGGCCGCTCGTGGCCCGGTAGATCCCGCTGATCAGGTTGAACAGCGTGGTCTTGCCCGCGCCGTTCGGACCGATCACGCCCAGCAGCTCGCCGTGCCCCACCCGGAGGTCCACCCCGTCGAGGATGCGCGCGCCGCCGATCGTCAGCCCGAGGCCGGCCGTCTCGAGGACCGGCTCGCCCCCCGTCGCCATTACTCGCTCGCCTCGGCAGGCGCGACAGTCTCGCCGTCGATGACCTCGACCAGCTCCGGCGTCCAGGTGTCGCCGTCCTTGACCAGCTTGGCCTGGTACATCGGCTGGATCAGGGCGTGGTCGGACGCGCGGACCGTGGTCTCGCCCTTGGGGCCCTCGAACGTGTAGCCCTCCAGCGCGTCGACCATCGCCTCGACGTCGCCGGCGCCCTCCTCGATCGCGTGCACGATCAGCTGCGCCGCCACGAAGCCGTCCGGTGTGAACAGGTCGGGCGTGCCGCCGGCCGCCTCGACGGCGTCCAGCATCGCCGTCTCGGTCTCCGTGCCGGCCGCGCCCGGGAAGTAGTGGTTCAGGAAGCTGACCTTCTCGGCCGCGTCGCCGTAGGCGCCGTAGGTGGCCACGTCGCCCAGGCCGGTCACGACGGTGGTCCCGTCGAGCACGCCCTGCTGGTCCAGGCCCTGCCACATCGCGCCCGTCGTGGCGCCGGCCCAGGCCACGAAGACCATGTCGGCCTTCGCGTCGAGCACCTTCTTGGCGAAGGGCGTGAACTCGGTGGCGTCCTCGGGCACCAGCACCGAGGAGACCTCGGCGCCCTGGCCGCCCAGCACGCCCTCGACCGCGGCGAGGTTGCCCTGCCCGAACGCGTTGTCCTGGGCGAAGACGACGACCTTCGCGCCCTTCGGGTCCACGAACGTGCCCGCCGCGGCGACGTCCTGCAGCGACTGCCGGCCGCTGCGGAAGGTGTACCGGTTGATGCCGGTGAGCGTGTCCACGGCAGCGGGGCCGGAGACGTACAGGACCTTGTTCTGCTCGGCCTGCTCGGCGAGCGGCAGCGCCACACCCGAGACGACCGTGCCGCCCAGGATCTGGTAGCCCTTGCCGATCAGGTCCTTGGCCTGCGAGACCGCCTTCTCGGGGTCGCCGGCGTCGTCGTGGTAGGTCACGTTCAGCTCATGGCCGGCCACCGTCCCGGTGCCGTCCGTGGCGTACTCGATGCCAGCCTCGAACCCCTGCTTGTAGGCCGCGCCGTAGGCGGCGAGCGGCCCCGACTCGGAGTAGACGATGCCGACGTCGATCGGTGCCGCGTCCGCGCCGTCGTCGCCGCTGCCGCCGGTGGTCGCGCCGGTCGGCGCGCACGCCGCGAGCGCCAGGCCCGTGACCGCGGCCGCGGCGACGGCCATGAGGGACTTCCTCGTCCGCATGACTCTGCCCTTCTTCGGGTGGTCGCCGCTCGTGGGGTGCGGGCTACGTCGCCCAAACCTGAGAGGCGATTCAGGTTGCGGAGATAGTGGACGAGACGGGCATCTCGTGTCAACCCATCCGCCCGCAGAAGGGGCCGGGTGAACTATTGACAGGTGATTCAGGTCGCACCTAATGTCCGCAGATGTCCGGCTGACCCCGCGCATCGGAGCGCCTCGGGCGGCACGACCTCAACGTGGAGGTTCGCATGACACACCCATCCCCACGGCGCCCTGGGCGCCTGGCCGTCTGGATCGCGGCCGTCGTCGCCGTGGCGCTCACCCCGCCCGCGGTCGCGGCCGTGGCCGCCGTCGCCCAGCCGGCCGCGCAGTCGGTCGCGGCCGGCGCCTGGTCGTCCCGTACGGCCGGCGGCATGACGACGCAGCTCTACGTGCCGACGTCGCAGCCCGCGCTGGCGGCCGGCCGGGCGCTGATGATCAACCTGCACGGCTGCGTGCAGACGTCGGCCAACCTGAAGAGCGGCGGCAACTGGGCGACGACGGCCGACGAGCACGGCATGGTCGTGGCCGTCCCCGCGGCCCCGAACGGCGGCGTGCTGCTCGGCTGCTGGGACTACTACGACACCTCGCACTCGCGGGCCAACCCGGCGCGGCACGACGACAACCTGCTGCAGCTCGTCGACGACCTGCTCGGGGACGCCTCGCTCGGCATCGACCCGAACCAGGTCTACCTCTCCGGGCTCTCGTCCGGCGGCGGCGAGACCATGGTGATGGGCTGCCTCGCGCCCGACGTCTTCGCGGGGATCGGCATCAACGCCGGCCCGACGGTCGGCACGACGTCGGGCCAGATCGGGTCGGTGGCGACCACGAAGGCGCAGGCCACGACGGTCTGCCGCAACTTCGCGTCGACCGGCTCGCCGGGCTTCGGCACGCAGGTGACGTCGGTGGTGTACGGGTCGTCCGACACGACGGTCGCGACCGGCTACAACACGCTGAACGCGCAGGTCATGGCCGGGATCTACGGCGCCTCCAGCCAGTCGTCGTTCTCCCTGGCAGGGCTGCCGGGAACGAACACCGCCGGTAGCGGCACCCTGTGGTCCGACGCCTCGGGACCGCGCGTCTCCCTCATCGCCAACACGAACGTGGGCCACGCGTGGCCGGCCGGCGGCGGGCCGGGCGGCTCGTACATCTCGACGAGCTCGGTGAACTACCCGGCGTACGTGACGGACTTCTTCTTCGACAACAACCGGCGCGTGGACCGGTCGGCCGAGCCCACCGACCCGCCGACGGACCCCCCGACCGACCCGCCGACGGACCCGCCGGGCCTGTTCTGCGGCGCGGCCACGAACGCGCAGCACCAGGCCGCGGGCCGGGCGACGTCGTACGGCATCGACCCGTACAACCCGTTCTACGCCGTCGGCTCCCTGGACTACCTGGGCCAGGGGAACGCGACCGTGACGACCCTGCGGGAGACGTCGGAGGGGGTGTACGACCTGGTCACGGGCTGCTGACCTGCTGGGCCCGCTCCGGGCCGGGGAGCCTCCCGGCCCGGAGCCGGGAGCATCCCGGCCTCGGGCCGGACTTATTCGCGTGCCCCGGACAACCTCCGCGTGCCACGATCGAGGCGGCCTCGGCCGCCCGGCCGGGACCAGGGCGCCGCCGCACCGCCGCGGCAGCGCGCATCGCCTGACACCCCCAGGAGTCATCGTGCGCCGAGCAACCCTGACCGCGACAGCCGCGGCCTCCGTCCTCCTGACCGGCCTGGTCGCCACCCCGGCAGTCGCCGCACCCGGCGACCCGATGCCGGGCTGGGACCCGCGCCCGGAGGAGGCGCACCGCGAGGTCGCCGTCGCCGGCTCCGGCCGGGTTTTCGTCGACGCGAGCTCCGAGGGCGGGTACAAGGTGGTCTCCTACCTGGAGAACGGCTACGGGAACGACTGGGTCCGCACCGAGAACGACCCGGGCACGTGGGCCGAGATCGCGACCGGCGAGAACGGGTACGCCGTGGACCTCCGGTTCAGCGCGGACGGGGCGGCCCGCTACCGCACCCACGACGGCAGCACCTGGAGCGACGCCGCGACGTTCTACGACGACGACGTGCACGCGACGCAGTTCGCCGCGAACTCCGCGGGCGACGTGGCGGTGCTCCTCCGGCTCCACGAGGACGGCGGCGGCGGGACCGTGCTGGCCCGCCTGGTCCACGGCGGGCAGTGGGTGGTGCAGGAGGTCCCCGGCGTCCCCGCGGACGTCCCCGCCGACGTCGCGCTCAACGACCAGGGCAAGACCACGCTGGTCTGGGCGGCGCCCGCCGGCGGGACCGCGGACGTCCGCCGGTCCGTCGTCCGGGCGGGCTCGACCACACTGACCCCACCCACGACGGTCGGCACGGTGAACGACCCCGCGCCCAACCTCGCGATCGACACGGACGGCGAGGGCCGCGAGACGATCATCGGCGGCAACCTCCTGTGGCGGCAGGCGAGCACGAACCAGCTTCCCGTGTACCGGCTCCGCGCGAGCGTCCACGCGCAGCTCGTCACCGGCGACTCCGCGACACGCGTGGTCTGGCCGGCCACCACGGAGACCGGCTACGCGGTCCGGTCGGTGCTCTTCGACGACGAGACCCAGCGCCCGCAGACCACGCTCTGGTCGCACGCGCAGCCGCCCTCGGGATGCCGCGTCACCACCGGGATCGGCAACGTCGCCCTCGGCGTCGGGATGGTCCCCGGCGGCCGGTCCTACCTCGCCGTCGGCCTCCGGCGCGACGTCGGGACCGACGGCACCTGCCCCGACATCGCGTCCCTGCTCGTGGTGGACCGCCAGGACCAGGTGCTGGGCGAGGAGCCCCTCGGCTACTTCGCCAACGGCGAGGAGTTCCAGGTGGACGCCGGCGCCGCCGGCCCGGTCACCGTCGAGTTCAAGAACTGGGACGACGGCGCCGACCCGGTCGGCGAGGACCAGCCGGACGGGCTGTACTCGCTCGGCTTCTTCCAGCGCTGACGTCCACCAGCGCTCGGCCTCAGCCCTCGGGAGCGTGCCTCGCTCAGCTCTCGGGAGCGTGCCGCTCCAGGAACGTGTAGACCTCCGTGGTCTCCACGCCCGGGTACGCGCCCGAGGGCATCGCGGCGAGCATCGACGCGTGCGGCCGCGCGGAGGGCCAGGCGAAGTCGCCCCACTTCTCGGTCAGGTCCGCGGGCGGACGCCGGCAGCACGACTCGTCGGGGCACCGCGACGCCGACCGGACCGTCGTCTCGCGGCCGGAGAACCACTTGACGTGCGCGAACGGCACGCCGACGGAGACCGAGAAGGCGCCGTCGGACGTGTTCTCCACGCGCGACGTGCACCAGTAGGTGCCCGACGGCGTGTCCGTGTACTGCGCGTACGGGTTGAACCGGTCCTCGACGTCGAACACCTGGCGTGCCGTCCACTGCTTGCAGACGTGCTGGCCCTCGACCGCGCCGAGGGCGTCCGAGGGGAACCGCACGCCGTCGTTCTCGTACGCCTTGTGCAGGATCCCGGACTCGTGGACCTTCATGAAGTGCACCGGGATGCCCAAATGCCGTGTCGCGAGGTTGGTGAACCGGTGCGCGGCGGTCTCGAAGGACACCCCGAACGCGTCGCGCAGGTCCTCGATCGCGATGGCGCGCTCGTCCTTGGCGTCGCGCAGGAACTTCACGCCCGGCTTCTCCGGCACCATCAGGGCCGCCGCGAGGTAGTTGGCCTCGACCCGCTGGCGCAGGAACTCGCCGTAGTGGCCCGGCTCCGTGTGGTCGAGCACGTGCGAGGCGAGCGCCTGGAGCAGCGCCGAGCGCGTGTTCGAGCGTCCGCGGAACCCCTTGGACGGCAGGTAGACGCGCCGGTTGCGGGTGTCGATCACCGACCGCGTCGAGTGCGGCAGGTCGCTCACGTAGTGCAGCGTGAAGCCCAGGTGCGCGGCGATCTCCGCGGCCATCCGCTGCGGCAGCGGCCCGGAGGTGTGCCCGACGTCGGCCAGCAGCTCCTTGGCGACCTGCTCCAGCTCGGGCAGGTAGTTGTCCTTGGCGCGCATGTCGTCGCGGAGCTCGCCGTTGGCCCGGCGCGCCTCCTCGGGGGTGGCGGCGCGCTCGGTGTGCAGGCGCTCCAGCTCCCGGTGCAGCGCCAGGATGGTCCCGAGCGCGTCGGTGGGCAGCGACTTGCCGATGCGCACGCCGTCGATCCCGAGGGACGCGAACAGGGGGCCGCGCTGCACCCGCTCCAGCTCGATCTCCAGCGCGTCCCGCTCCGACGGCGGCTCGGCCGACAGCAGGTCGTCCACCCCCGCGCCGAGCGCCCGGGCGATGGCCTGGAGCTGGGAGAACTTGGGCTCCCGCTTCCCGTTCTCCAGCGTGCTGACCTGCGACGGGGCGCGGTCGATCGCCGAAGCGAGGTCCTCGAGCGTCATGCCCTTGCTGGTCCGCAGGTAGCGGATCCGCCGGCCGATCGTGAGCGCGTCGGGCTCGCCGTCCGCCGTCGGGCCGCCTGCGGTACCCGCCGCCGGGCCGCGCGCGGGACGCGCCACCGGACGGCGCGTGGCACCCGCCGCCTGCCGGCGTGGCTGGGCGCTCTGCCCGCCCTGCGGGGAACGCGAGGATGTCGCGTTTCGGGCGGTTCCGCGATTTTCGGTGCTTCCTGCCATGCCCGAGGGTGACATAGGCAAAGGCTTCCGATCAACAGAAGAACACGAAAACTTCTGCGCGGATCTGCTTGAGAAGGGGGTTGCGGAGGGCAGATGGTCGTAACACGTCACCGGCAGACGCGGTGACAACGTTCCGTCCCGAGAAGGAGACCCGCCATGAGCGCACCCACGATCGACCACACGTCCGAGGCGACCACGTCCGCGACGACCGCGGTGCCGGCGCAGGCCTCCGTCCGCGCCGGAGACCAGGTCCAGACCGCCGAGGAGCTGCGCCAGTCCTGGGAGTCCGACCCGCGCTGGGCCGGCATCGACCGCAGCTTCACCGCCGAGGACGTCGTCGCCCTGCGCGGCTCGGTCGGCGAGGAGAGCACCCTCGCCCGCCGCGGGGCCGAGCGCCTGTGGCGCCAGCTCCACGAGGAGGACTACATCAACGCCCTCGGGGCGCTGACCGGCAACCAGGCCGTGCAGCAGGTCAAGGCCGGCCTCCAGGCGATCTACCTCTCCGGCTGGCAGGTGGCCGGCGACGCGAACCTCTCGGGGCAGACCTACCCCGACCAGTCGCTCTACCCGGCCAACTCCGTGCCGGCCGTGGTCCGCCGCATCAACAACGCCCTGCTGCGCGCCGACCAGATCGACGTGTCGGAAAACGGCACCCCTACCCGCGACTGGCTCGCCCCGATCGTGGCCGACGCCGAGGCCGGCTTCGGCGGCCCCCTGAACGCGTACGAGCTGATGAAGTCGATGATCCAGTCGGGCGCCGCGGGCGTGCACTGGGAGGACCAGCTCGCCTCGGAGAAGAAGTGCGGCCACCTGGGCGGCAAGGTGCTCATCCCCACCCAGCAGCACGTGCGCACGCTCAACGCGGCCCGGCTCGCGGCCGACGTCGCCGACGTGCCGTCGATCGTGATCGCGCGCACCGACGCCGAGGCCGCGACCCTGATCACGTCCGACGTCGACGAGCGCGACCGCCCGTTCATCACCGGCGAGCGCACCAACGAGGGCTTCTACAAGGTGACCAACGGCATCGAGCCGTGCATCGCCCGCGCCAAGGCCTACGCGCCCTACTCCGACCTGATCTGGATGGAGACCGGCACGCCCGACCTGGAGCTGGCGCGCAAGTTCGCCGAGGCCGTCAAGGCGGACTTCCCCGACCAGATGCTGAGCTACAACTGCTCGCCGTCGTTCAACTGGAAGAAGCACCTCGACGACGACACGATCGCCAAGTTCCAGCGCGAGCTGGGCGCGATGGGGTTCAAGTTCCAGTTCATCACCCTGGCCGGCTTCCACGCCCTGAACTACTCGATGTTCGACCTCGCCCACGGCTACGCCCGCGAGCAGATGTCGGCGTACGTGAAGCTGCAGGAGCTGGAGTTCGCCGCCGAGGAGCGCGGCTACACCGCCACGCGGCACCAGCGCGAGGTCGGCACCGGCTACTTCGACCGCGTCGCCACCGCCCTCAACCCGGACTCGGCGACCACCGCGCTGGCCGGCTCGACCGAGGCGGCGCAGTTCTGATGACCGCCACCATCGACACCCGCGCCCAGGGCACCAGCCCCTACGACGCCGACGCCGGACTGGCCGGGATCGGCACCCCGCCGGCGGCCCGCACCGGGTCGGCCCCGGCCGCCCGCACCGCGTCCGCCCCGTCGTCGACCCCCGCTCCCGTGCAGGCGCCCGCCCCGGCGCCCGCGCCCCGGAGCTCGGCCCCCAGCACGCTGCCGAACGGCGGGGTGGGCGCCTCGGGGACCGGCGCCCGGCGAGGCGTGATCACCGTGACCGCGGCCGTCGGGCCGCGGTACGGCGAGATCCTGACGCCGGAGGCCCTGGCGTTCCTGGCCCTGCTGCACGACCGGTTCGACGCCCGCCGCGACGAGCTGATCGCGCAGCGCCAGCTGCGCCGCCAGGACATCGCCGACGGCAGCGACCCGGACTTCCGGGCCTCGACCCGGCCGGTGCGGGACGACCCGGACTGGCGGGTGGCCGGATCGCGCAACGCGCCCGGCCTGGAGGACCGGCGCGTCGAGATCACGGGTCCCACCGACCCCAAGATGACCATCAACGCGCTCAACTCGGGCGCCAGGTGCTGGCTGGCCGACGCCGAGGACGCCTCCAGCCCCACGTGGCCCAACGTGATCGAGGGGCAGCTCGCGCTGCACGACGCGATCCGCGGCACGCTGAGCTTCACGAACGAGGGCGGCAAGGAGTACACCCTGCGGTCGGCCGACCTCGTGGACCTCCCGACCATCGTGTTCCGCCCGCGCGGCTGGCACCTCGACGAGGCGCACCTGCGTTACACGGACGCGAACGGCATCACGAGCAGCACGCTCGGCAGCCTCGTGGACTTCGGTCTCTACTTCTTCCACAACGCCGCCGAGCTCATCGCCCGCGGCCGCGGCCCGTACTTCTACCTGCCCAAGCTGGAGGGCTACCGGGAGGCGCGGCTGTGGAACGAGGTGTTCGAGGTGGCACAGGACGCCCTCGGCATCCCGCGCGGCACCGTGCGCGCCACGGTGCTCATCGAGACGCTGCCCGCGGCGTTCGAGATGGAGGAGATCCTCTACGAGCTGCGGGACCACTGCGCCGGCCTGAACGCCGGCCGCTGGGACTACCTGTTCTCGGTGATCAAGTGCTTCCGCACGCGCGGCGACTCGTACGTGCTGCCGGACCGCGCCCAGGTCACCATGACGGCGCCGTTCATGCGGGCGTACACGGAGCTGCTCGTGGCCACCTGCCACAAGCGCGGGGCGCACGCCATCGGCGGCATGAGCGCGTTCATCCCCGACCGCCGCAACCCGGAGGTCACGCGGCAGGCGTTCCAGCAGGTCGCGGCGGACAAGAAGCGCGAGGCCGGCGACGGTTTCGACGGCACCTGGGTGGCCCACCCCGACCTCATCCCGGTGGCCGAGGCCGAGTTCGACGCCGTGCTGGGTGACGCGCCGAACCAGGTCACCCGCCTGCGGCCCGACGTCGCCGTGGGGCAGCACGAGCTGCTCGACGTCGCGTCGGCGCGGCGGGCCGGGGCGACCGTGACGTCCGCCGGGCTGCGGTCGAACGTCTCGGTGGCCGTGCGCTACCTCGACGCGTGGCTCCGCGGTACCGGCGCCGCCGCGCTGGACAGCCTCATGGAGGACGCCGCCACCGCGGAGATCTCCCGGTCCCAGGTGTGGCAGTGGATCGCGTCGGGCACCGTGACCGACGACGACCGGCAGCCCGTGACCCGGGAGCGCGTCGAGGCGATCCTGCTCGACGTCGTGGCCTCGCTGCCGCACGGGCACGGCAACCGGATCGACGACGCGGCGGAGATCTTCCGCGCCGTCGCCCTGGAGGACGACTTCCCGGCGTTCCTCACGAGCCCGGCCTACCAGGGACACCTGGTGGGCTCACCCGTCGACCGGCCGTAGCCGGTCGACCCCAGGCTGGGACGCCCCGCTGTCGGGGCGTCCCTTCCATCCGCCCGACGCCGTGCCGGTCGCCGCTCTCTCGGCGCCCCACCACCCCTGGGGTGAGACCGGCACGGCGTCGGGCCCTCCCGTGGGGTGCCGCCCCGGGTGCCGAGTCAGGTGCCGGGTCCGCCGCCCCGCGAGGCGTCGCCGACGGCACGGTCGGCAAGCACGACATTCCGGTTGTTGCATGCCCCGTCAGTAGCGTTACCCTGGGCGTTCTTCGACGGACGGCAGCGGGGCGCTCGACGACGCCGCTGCCCCGACCGGTCGGCGGGCGGACGTGGTTCGCCGGCGCCGATGTCATACGCAAGGGGGCGTTGACCAGTGAGCGAACAGCCGAGCGGTGCACAGCCGGCAGACCGGACGTCGGGCGAGGGCGGGCCTGCCGGTACAGGCGGCACTCGCGGGCCTGCCGGTACTGCCGAGCCGGGCATGTCGAAGCCACGGTCCTCCCCGCCGGGGGCCGCTTTCCGCCGATCCGACGACCGCCGCCGCGGCACCCTGGGCCGCCACGGCCGCAGCGCCTGGACCGGCGTCGTCGCCCTGGCGGTGACCGGAAGCGTCCTGGTCAGCGCGTCCGCGAGCGTCCCGCCGGCGGGCGCCGGGCTGCTCGGCACGCCGACGGCGGGCGTGGCGACGATGCCCGCGGCGTCGGGTCCGGGGCAGTCGGCGGCGCGACTGGGCGCCGTCCGGCACGCCCCGCCCGCGCCGTCCGCCGTGTCGGACGGTGTCACCGTGAGCCAGGTCCTCGCCGTGCTGGACCGCGCCGAGCTGACCCTGCGGCAGAGCTCGGAGCCGAGCCCCGGCGTCGCCCAGGCCGCCGCGGAGCTCGGCATGCTCTACACGACCTACCAGGCGCAACAGCTCGCTCTGGCCGAGGCCGACCGGCCGCTCCGGGTCGAATCGGCGCCGACGGCGGGCGAGGCGCGCCCGGCGACCCCCGCGGCCGAGGTCGTGCGGGCCGAGCAGGTGTCGCGCACCGTGACCACCGCGCTCCGGCAGACCAGGGCGCCGGAGTGGGGTCCGTCGGAGGCCTTCCCGCCGCAGCGTGCCGTCCCCGAGGAGGGGCCGGGCTACGTGACGTTCGACGAGGTGGCCGTCGCCGCGATGCGGCTCGCCAACATGCTCGACCCGTCGTCGCCCACCGCGCTGCTGGACACGCTGCCCGACGCCGGGACGTCGCTGCGCCGCAACCTGCTGCAGACCGTGGCGGCCTACGGCGACTCCACCGCGGGGTACGCCAACGGCCGCATCCCCGCGGACGTGCTCTGCGCGCTGCCCTTCGCGCCCGGCCACCTGCTGCGCTGCGACGCCGCCGAGCGGCTGACCGCGCTCAGCGCCCGCTTCGAGGAAGAGTTCGGCTACCCGATCCCGCTCACCGACTCGTACCGCTCGTACGCCATGCAGGTGACGGTCAAGGGCACCAAGCCGCACCTCGCCGCGATCCCGGGCACGTCGAACCACGGCTGGGGCCTCGCGATCGACCTGGGCGACCCCGTCGCCGGCGGCAGCTCCCCCGAGTACGTGTGGCTGCGCCTGCACGCGCCCGACTACGGCTGGGACAACCCGTCCTGGGCCCGGCTCGGCGGAGCCAAGCCGGAGCCGTGGCACTTCGAGTTCTTCGCGGCGGGCTCCGTCCCGAACCGCGCCATCGACCCGTCCGACGTCGGCACGTGGGGGTCGCCCGCGGTGTCCCGGACCGATCCGGCGGACCCGGGCTCCCGGCCCGCGCAGGAGGCCGCGGCGACGAAGCGGCCAGCGTCCGGCGGCGGGGACAGCGCCGGCTCCGGCTCCGGCTCGACGGGCGGGCAGGACGGCGGATCCGCTGGGTCCGGAGGCTCCGGCGGCTCGTCGACGGAGCCGGGCGGCAGCACGCCGACCGCTCCCGAGCCGCCGGCCCCGGCCGAGCCCACCCCGACCGAACCGCCCGCGCAGGAGGACCCGGACTCCCCCACCGGCACGGGCCTGGTCGAGGACGTGGTCGGCGGCACGGTCGGCCTGGTCGGCGACACGGTCGAGGGGGTGGTCGGCGGCGTAGTCGGCGGCCTGCTCGGAGGTGGCAGCGCGACCGGGGCCACGAACCAGGCCGGGTGATCTTTCACCTCTGGCTTGAATACGTCGGCTTTTCGCCCGTTTTGCCGGATACGGTGCGCCCATGTCCGACGACGAGGGCGCGACCCGCGCTCCAGAACTGAACCCGTCCGCCGAGCCCGTTCCGGCTCCGGACGCATCGAACGGCTCCGTCTCCGACGCCACGGACGGCAGCACGACGGCGGCCGGGCCGGTCACGACCGACCCGGTCGCGAACAACCCGGTCGCGAACAACCCTGTCGCGAACGACCCGGCCGCGACCGACGCAGCGGAGCCCACGGCCGGCCAGGTGCTGACCGCCGAGAGCACGGCACCGCTCGCGGACGACGCGGCCACGCCTGCTGGAGCGGCAGAGCCGTCCGCGGTGGCACCGACCGGAGCGGCCGCGTCGGGCGGTCCGGACGCTCCGGCACCGGGGCAGGCGCTCGGCGGCGCCGTGGCGTTCGTCAAGGACCACGCAGTCACCCTCGTGCTGGTGGTGCTGCTGATCGCGGCCGTGGTGTGGGGTGCGCTCGGCGTGGTCTCGACGAACGACTGGCAGTCGCGTGCAGCGGCGCTCTCGTCGGACCTGGAGAGCGCGGAGCAGACCCTCGCCGAGGCTCGCGCAACGATCGACGACCTGGAGATCGCCAAGGAGCGCGCCGAGACCACGGCGACCGCCTGCATCGGCGCGATCGACGACGCGGACGCCATGCTCGAGGTCTCGGCCAAGCTGGACGACAAGACGGTCGTCTACCTGGAGGGGCTGAACGACTTCATGGCCGCGATCAACGCCGGCGACATCTCCGCGGCGGAGACCATCGGCTCCGAGATCGATGCGCTCAGCGTCCAGCTGGAGGAGCTGGGCAAGCAGATCGAAGGGCACGTCGACGACTACGAGGACACCGCCGAGGGGTGCCACGTGGACGACGCCCAGGGCGTCTGACCCGGGTTCCGGCCGCGCCACGGC
>NZ_JBHWZO010000047.1:0-29589 GCF_042728455.1 Promicromonospora sp. NPDC060204 | reverse complement strand
GAGCTGGCTCAAAGCGAAGAAACCCGGGCCTCAAAGGGGAGGGAGGGGTGGGGCCGGAGGGGAGGGTTGGGTTGGCCTCGCGCTCCACGAGCGGACGCCGCCCCTACCGCCCCGACGGCGTCGAGTACGCGCCCGCCGTGATGTCCTCGACCAGCGTCGGGCCGGTCGGCGTCCAGCCGAGCAGCTCCTGCGTCGCGGTGCTCGTCGCGGAGCCGTCCAGGCCGAAGAACCCACCGATCCAGCCGAAGTGCTCCGGGACGTCGTCGGGCGCGACCGAGGTGACCGGCAGGTCGAGGAAGGCACCGATCGCCTCGGCGATCTCGCGGCTCGTGACCCCCTCCTCGGCCACGGCGTGCAGCCGTGCGCCGGCCGGCGCCTTGGCCACGGCGAGGGCGACGAGCCGGGCGGCGTCGGAGCGGTGCACGGCGGCCCAGCGGTTGGTGCCCTCTCCCGGGTAGCCGGACACGCCCTGCCGGCGGGCGACGTCCGAGATCACGGAGATGAAGCCGTGGTCTCCCGCGCCGTGCACCGTGGGCGAGAAGCGCAGGCTCACGACGCGCACGTCGCGGTCGACGTACTCCAGCGCCAGGTTCTCGGCGCCACCGCGCGGCGAGTCGGGGCCGTAGGACGACGAGGTGTCCGCCTCGGTGGCGGGCCGGCCCTGCGCCAGCCCGGCGGTGCCCGCCGCGAACAGGAACGCCCGGCCCGAGCCGGCGAGGGTGTCGGCGAAGGTCTGCACGGCGGCCCGCTCGGCCGCGTTCGACGCGGCCGGGTTCGCGAAGTCGTGCTTGTTGGCCAGGTGCAGCACCGCCTCGGCGGCGTCGGCGCCGCGGCGGAGGCCGTCGAGGTCGTCCAGGTCGCCGCGCTGCACGCGGACCCCCTTGGCCTCCAGCGCGGCCGCGGACGCGTCGGACCGGGCGAGCGCGGTGACGGCATGGCCGTCCGCGAGCAGCTCGTCGACGGCCGCCGACCCGATCCAGCCGGATGCTCCGGTGACGAAAACCTGCATGGTGAACCTCCAGTGATGTCAGTGACTGTTGTCAGTCACAGACATCACCATACGCGTGACGTCAGCCCCTGTCATCACCTAGACTGGAGCCATGGTCAGATGGCAGCCCGGGACGAACGAACGACTGCAGGCCGCTGCGCTGGAGCTCTTCGCGAGCCAGGGCTACGAGCAGACGACGGCCGCGGAGATCGCGCAGTCCGTCGGCCTGACCGAGCGCACCTTCTTCCGGCACTTCAGCGACAAGCGCGAGGCGCTGTTCCACGGGCAGGAGCTGCTGGTCGATGCGTTCCTCGCCGGGGTCGCAGCGGCGCCGGACGATGCGGCGCCCATGGAGCTGGTCGGCGCGGCGCTGGAGTCGGCGGCGCAGTTCTTCCCCGGCGAGCGGCGCGACCACTCCCGGCTGCGGCAGAGCGTCATCGACCAGAACCCGGCGCTGCAGGAGCGCGAGCGGCACAAGATGTCGGTGCTGGCCACGACGCTCCGCGACGCGCTGCGGACCCGCGGCGTCACGGAGCCGGCGGCCACCCTCGCCGCCGAATCCGCGGCCACGGTGTTCGGCGTCTCCTTCACCCAGTGGATCGCCCCGGGCGAGACCCGTTCCATCGTGGAGATCGAGCGCGGGGTGCTCGCCGAGCTCCGCGGCCTGACCGCCGTCGCCCCTGCCCCTGCCGCACGGGGCTGACGGCCGTCAGTCCCAGCGGAAGAGCAGCGCCGCGGTGACGCTGCCGACGACGACCGTCACACCCAGGCTGATCAGGTGCGCCGGCTCGACGGCCACACCGACCCACGCCGCGGCGAGCGCCTGGACCGCCGCACCGAAGGGCAGCCGTTCGCCGACGGCGGCGACCGGCTCGGGCAGCCCGGCGAGCCCGCCGAACATGCCGCCCACGGCGCCGAGCGCGAAGAACCCGACGAGGCCGATCGCGACGGCCGAGTTGGGGGTGGGCGCGACGGCGGCCACGATCATGCCGACGGCGTACATCGCCGCCATGGCCAGGACGTAGACGCCGACCGCCGTCGCGAGGTGCTCCGGCGGCCGGGCGCCGAACGCGAGGAACGCGACGGCGACGGCCAGGCCGAGCCCGAGGAGCGCCTGCAGCACGCTGACGACGACCTGGGCGACGAGTACCATGGCCGGCGAGGCGGGGGTAACCGAGAGGCGGCGCAGGATGCCGGTGCGGCGGTAGTACGCCAGGAAGCTCGGCATGTTGATGACGCCGATGGTGGCGAGCACCATGGTCAGCACCAGCGGCAGCACGTACGCCTCCAGCGCGGAGAACCCGTTGACCACGACCTGGTCGCCCGCCGACGGGGCGCTCGTCAGCAGGATCAGGAGCGGCAGGCCGAGCGGCACGACGAGGCCCGCGGTGTCCCGCGCGACCATCTTGGCCTCGCACACGAAGAGGTTCAGCCAGGCCCGCGGGCCGGGCCGGTGGACGGCGATCGTGGTGGCGGCGGGGATGCTCATTCGGCTGCCTCCAGCGGCTTTCCGGTCAGGGCGACGAACGCGTCGTCGAGGGTGTCCGCGCCCGCTCGCGCGGTCAGCTCCCCCGGCGGGCCGACGGCGACCAGCCGGCCGGCGTCGAGCAGGGCGACCCGGTCGCAGAGCCGCTCGACCTCCTCCATGGCGTGGCTGACCAGCACGATCGTCACGCCGTCGGCGCGCAGGCTCTCGACCGTGGCCCACATGCGGCGCCGGGCGCGCGGGTCGAGGCCGGTGGTGAGCTCGTCGAGGATCACGACACGCGGCCGCCCCACCAGCGCGAGGGCGATGGACAGGCGCTGCTGCTGGCCACCGGACAGCTTCTCGAAGCGCACCCGGCGCTGCTCCGTCAGGCCCACCAGGTCGAGGAGCTCGCCGGCCGGGCGCGGGTCGGGGTAGAAGCCGCGGTAGAGCCCGACCAGCTCGGCCACGGTCAGGGCGCCGTGCAGGTAGGCCTGCTGGAGCTGGACGCCGACCACCTGCCGCACCCGGGCCCGGTCGCGCCGCGGGTCGAGGCCCAGCACGCGGACGCTCCCCCGGTCCGGCCGGCGCAGCCCGGCGATCATCTCGACCGTGGTGGTCTTGCCCGCGCCGTTGGTGCCGAGGATCCGGAGCACCTCGCCCACGCCGACGCGCAGGCTCAGCCCGTCGACCGCGACCTTGTCGCGGTACCGCTTGCCGAGGTTCTCGGCCTCGATGGCCGGCACGCGCCCGCCGGTGCCGCTCCCGTTCGTGTCGCTGCTCATGTCCGACGACGCTAGGTGGCCGGCCCGGGCGCACACCTGTGCCGTTGGTCAGGGTTGTGAACCATGACTTTCGGCACGGGCGGGGTCCGGCGCCCCGATCGTAGGGTGGCTGTCATGCGGCGGCTGGGGACGGAGGAGTGGTCGGGGCTCGCGATGCTCGTGGTCGCGCTGGCCCTGGCCGGGCCGGTGCTGTTCGGGCACGCGGCGACGTCCGTCCCGCGCGGCTGGTGGATCGCCCTGTTCGTCCTCGTGATGGTGACCCTGCTGGGCGCCCTGGTGCGCGAGCGGGCCGACCTGCTGCGGCACGCGCTGTTCGGCACCGCCGTCGTCGCGTCCTGGGCGGTGGTGCTCACCGCGCCACAGGTCGGCCTCATGCCGGTGCTGCTGGTCGTCATCGCGAGCGTCAGCGTCTACGTCGCTCCGCTGCGGGCGGGTCTTGTCGTCGTCGGGCTGAACACCGTGGTGCTGGTCGTGCTCGTGATCCAGCGGGGCGACGGGCTCGCCGACGCCCTCGTCGGCGTCGGCTTCTACCTGCTCATCCAGCTCGCGACGTTGCTGAGCTCGATGACGCTCGTCCGCGAGCAGCGGCTGCGCCGCGAGCTGAGCCAGGCGCACGTCGACCTGCGGGCGGCGTCGGCCCTGCTCACGGAGTCCGCGCGGACGGCGGAGCGACTGCGGATCTCGCGCGACCTGCACGACCTCATCGGCCACCAGCTCACGGTGCTCACCCTGGAGCTGGAGGCGGCGCGGCACCGCGACGGCGCACAGGCGCGCGACCACGTGGAGCGGGCAAACCGGGTGGCCCGGGACCTGCTGGCCGACGTCCGGACGACGGTCGGCGAGCTGCGGACGGCGTCGGCGGACCTGGCCGAGGCCTTCCGGCAGGTGGTGCGCGACCTGCCCGACCTGGACGTGTCGATCGACGTGGGGCCGGACGTGCAGGTGGACGAGGAGCAGACGGCGGCCCTGGTGCGCGCCGTGCAGGAGATCGTCACGAACACCCTGCGCCACGCCGATGCCAGCGCCCTGCGGATCGACGTGGCGGCCGGGCAGGACGGCGTGGTCCTGACCGCGCTGGACGACGGCCGCGGGTTCCGCGAGCTGGTGCCCGGCAACGGGCTGCGCGGCCTGGCCGAACGGTTCGAGGCCCTGGGCGGCGGCGTCGAGTTCGACGGCGCCGACGGCTTCCGGGTCACGGCACGGGTGCCGACGTGAGCGGGGGTGCCGACGTGAGCGGGGGTGCCTACGTGAGCGCGGGTGCCGACGTGACCCGCGTCGTCATCGTCGACGACCAGACCCTGGTGCGGCACGGCATCCGGGCGCTGCTGGAGATCGCCGACGTCGACGTGGTGGGCGAGGCCGACGACGGCGCGGCCGCGCTGGAGGTGATCGCCGCGACCCGGCCGGACGTGATCCTGCTGGACCTGCGGATGCCCCGCCACGACGGCCTCTGGACGCTGGCCCGGCTGCGCGAGCAGGGCAGCGACGTCCCCGTGCTGGTGCTCACCACGTTCGACGACGACACGCTCGTGCTGGACGCCCTGCGCTCCGGCGCGCGCGGGTACCTGCTCAAGGACGTGACGGTCGAGCAGCTCACGCGGGCCGTGCACGCCCTGGCCGGCGGCGGGACGCTCGTGGCGCCGTCGATCACGGACCGGATGCTGCGCGCGATCCGCGCCGTGCCGCCGGCGAACGGCGCCGAGGCGGTGCCGGCGCAGCGGCTGACCGGCCGCGAGCTCGAGGTGCTGCGGCTGATGGCCGAGGGGTACACCAACCGCGAGATCTCCGGCGCGCTGTCCCTGGTCGAGGGCACGGTCAAGAACCACGTCTCGACCATCCTGCTCAAGCTCTCGGCCAGGGACCGCACCAACGCCGTGCTGCGGGCCCTGCACCTGGGCGTGCTCGGCTGACGCCCGCTATCCCTTGAGCCCGCCGGCCAGCAGGTCCGCCCGCCAGAACCGCTGGAGCAGCAGCACCATCAGGATCAGCGGGATGACGGAGACGGCCGACCCCGCGATCACGAGCGGGTAGAGGTCGGAGTCCCCGGCGCCCTTCGACAGGAACGAGTACAGCCCCAGGGTGATGGGGTACAGCCGCTGGTCGGAAAGCATGATGAACGGCAGCAGGAAGTTGTTCCAGATGCCCACGAACTGCAGCAGGAACACCGTGACCAGGCCCTGGGCCATCATCGGCAGCACGATGGTGGTGAAGATCCGCGCCTCGTTCGCGCCGTCGAGCCGCGCCGCCTCCAGCGTGTCGGTCGGGACGGCCGCCTGCGCGAACACCCGGCACAGGAAGATCCCGAACGGGTTGATGATCGACGGCAGCAGGACCGACCACATCGTCCCGGCCAGGCCGAGCTGCGCCAGCAGCAGGTACTGCGGGATCGCCAGCACGATGCCCGGCACGAGGACGCCCGCGAGGATCGCGGCGAACAGCGTGTTGCTCCCCCGGAACCGGAACTTGGCCAGCGCGTAGCCCGCCATCGCCGACACGATTGTCGAGGCGACCGCGCCGACCCCCGCGTACACGATGCTGTTGACGCCCCACTGCCAGAACACCCCGCCGCCGTAGGTGGCCAGGTTGACGAGGTTGTCGGCGAGGCCGGTGCCGGGCAGGAACGAGAAGCTGGTGAACAGCTCGCGGGGCGACTTGGAGGCCGCCACCACCACCCAGGCCACGGGGACCAGGCAGTAGAGGGCGCCCACGAGCAGGACGATCGTGGCGGCCGGGGCGAACGTCTTCCGACGTCGGGTCGTGATGCCGGGCCCGGTGCGGGACGCCGTCGGACGCCGCGTGGCCGTGCTGGTGCTCATGAGGCGTCTCCGAACGTTCGGCGCTGGAAGAAGCGCAGGATGACCAGCGAGACGACGAGGGTGCCGACAGCGAGGAGCACGGACGCCGCGGCGGCGCCGCCCAGGTTGTCGTTGCCGAACGCCTCCTGGTAGATCGCCATGAGCGGCACCCAGGTGGACGAGATAGTGCTCGCCAACGGGCGCAGCGTGGCGGGCTCGCTGTAGAGCTGCACCGTGCCGATCACCGAGAACAGGCCGGTCAGCACGAGGGCCGGCGAGACGAGCGGGATCTTGATGCGCCAGGCGATGGCCCACTCGTTCGCGCCGTCGATCCGCGCCGCCTCGTAGATCTCCTGCGGGATGGCCCGCAAGGAGGTGTAGATGATGATCATGTTGAAGCCGACCCCCGACCACAGCGCGATGTTCGCGAGCGCGAAGTACAGGGTGGGGTAGGCGAAGAAGTCGAGGTTGCTGCCGCCGAGCTCCCGCGCGACGTAGCTGACCGGGCTGGTGCTCGGCAGGTAGAGGAACCCCCACAGCAGGCTCGCGATCACGCCGGGCACGGCGTACGGGATGAAGATCGCCGTCCGCGAGAAGCTCGTCAGCCGCGCCCGCGGGGTGTCGAGCAGGATCGCGAACAGCAGGGCCAGGCCGAGCACGCTCGGGACGGCGATCGCGCCGTAGACGAGCGACCGGCCGAACCCCGCGAGCAGCTCGGGGTTCGTGAGCGCCGCGACGTAGTTCTCGAGCCCGACGAACCCCTCGGTGCGCCGGCCGAACGCTCCCGCGCCCTCCAGGCGGAGCCCGCGGAAGCTCAGGTACAGCGCGTACCCGATCGGGACGAGCAGGAAGCAGACGAACAGGACGATCGCCGGGGCCGCGAACAGCCAGGGGGTCAGCTCGCGGCCCCGGCTCCCGCGCCTGCGGACTGGTGCGACGGCGGTCATGGGTTCTCGACGGTGTACCCGGACTTCTCCAGGTCCGCGACGACTGCCGTCTGAGTGGTGCCGTACACGTCGCGGAACGACGTGCCGCCGAGCGCCGCCTCGTTCAGGGCGTCGCCGAAGGCGTTGGTGGCGACGTTGACGTTCGGCCCCCACACGACCGGGATGGTCGTGTCGTCGATGACCTGGTCGGCCACCTCGTAGAAGTCCTTCTGCTGCGGCATGAGCCGCGGCGGGTCGTTCGAGAGCGTGGCCTCGCGGCCCGCGTTGCCGCCCGGGTACAGGTCGAGCGTGAGCAGGAGCTTCGAGCCCTCGTCGGACGCGCCGAGCCACGCGGCGAACTTCGCGGCCTCCTCGGCGTGCTCGGACTTCTCGGGCACGAGGTAGGTGGAGCCGCCGAGGAACGGCACGGACGCGTCGCCCGGCGTCCACTGCGGCAGCGGGATCGAGGCCCACTTGCCCGCGGTGTCGGGCGCCACCGAGTAGATGACGCTCGGCGCCCAGGCGGCGGCCGCCCAGCTCAGGATCTTGCCGTCGTTGACCTTGGCGTTCCACTCCGGTGTGAGCAGCGGCTCGACCGACAGCAGGTCGCGCTCGACGAGGTCCTGCCAGTAGTCGGCGGTCTCCAGCGAGGCCTCGCCGTCGATGCCGACCGACCACGCGTCGCCGTCGGTGCCCCACCACTGCGCTCCGGCCTGGGCCGCCTGCGCCGCGAAGAACTCGAGCTGTGTCGCCGAGAAGCTGGCGAGGTACACGTCGGGGTCGGCGGCGTGGATCTTCTCGGCGGCCTCCGCGTACTCCGCCCACGTGGCGGGCGGCTCGACGCCGTACTTCTCGAACAGGTCCGTGCGATAGGTGAGCATCATCGGCCCGATGTCCTGCGGCACGCCGTAGACCTGGTCGCCGAGCGTGCTGAGCGCCCAGATGTTGTCGGCCACGGCGTCGCGGTTCGGCTCGACGTCCTCGGTGATGTCCCGGACCACGCCCGCGGTGACCAGCGACGGCAGCGCGCGGTACTCGACCTGCACGACGTCGGGCGCCTCGTCGGCGCGGTCGGACGCCAGCAGCTTCGACGACGTCTCGGGCGTGCCGCCCACCTCGGAGAGCTTGATCGTGACGCCGGGGTTCTCAGCCTCGTACTGCTCGACGATCGCCTGCGCGGCGGGGTCGGCCTCCTTCAGCGACCAGGTCCAGAACTCCAGGGTGACCGGGCCGTCCGCGGCCGGTTCCCCGGCGCAGCCGGCCAGGCCGAGGCTCATGGCGACCACGGCGGCGCCGAGGCCGAGAGCGCGGCGGGTGCGCCTGGACTCACTGCTGTGTGTGCTCATCGCACATCTCCTTCGATGTGTTCCGGCCGGCCCCGGCAGCTCGTCGCGGGGTCCTCGGGAAGTGCCCCTATGCTGATGGCAACGTTGCCATTTCGTCAAGCGCGACCCCTCGCGCAAAGGAGCGCACATGCGTCTGGTCCCCAATCCCGTACTGCCCGGCTGCCACCCCGACCCCTCGGTGTGCCGCGTCGGCGAGGACTACTTCATGGTGACCTCGACCTTCGCCTACCACCCCGGCATCCCGGTGCACCACAGCCGTGACCTGATCACCTGGGACCTGGTCGGGCACGTGCTGGCCGGCGCGAGCTGGCTCCCGCTGGACGGCAGCCAGGTGGCGGACGGCGTCTGGGCGCCCACGATCCGCCACCACGACGGGGTGTTCTACGTGGTGTTCACGATCGCCCGCGACCGGCAGGGCTCCGCCACGTACCTGACCACGGCGTCCGACGCCGCCGGGCCGTGGCGCGTCCCCATACCGCTGGAGGCCGACGGGATCGACCCGTCGCTGTTCTTCGACCGCGACGGCCGGGCCTGGTTCACCGCCGCGCGCGACGCGACCGCGGACGGCGCCTCCGGGCCCGGCGAGATCTGGCTGCGGGAGCTCGACCTCTCGGCGCTACGGCTGGTCGGGCCGGAGCACGTGCTCTGGCACGGCGCGGTGACGGGTCAGTGGGTCGAGGCCCCGCACCTCTACGAGCGCGACGGCCGCTACCACCTCGTCGGCGCGGAGGGCGGCACCGAGCGCAACCACGCGGTCACCAGCGCGACCGCCGACCACGTGACCGGCCCGTACCGGACCGACCCGCGCAGCCCGCTGCTGACCCACCGCCACCTCGGCGCCGGCGAGGCCGTGCAGAACGTGGGCCACGCCGACCTCGTCGAGACGCCCGACGGCGAGGCATGGGCGCTGGTGCTCGGCGTCCGGCCCGTGCGGCAGCACCACACGCTGGGCCGCGAGGTGCTGCTCGTCCCCGTCGAGTGGGACGAGCACGGGCCGGTCCTCGCGCCCGGCTCGGGCCGGGTCCAGGGCGTCCGGCCCGGGCTGCCGGTCACGACGGACCGCCCGGCCGACTGGCTGTCGCTGCGCGGCCCGGTGGCGGCCGACGTCGGCGCCGACGCCGACGCCGCGGGCGACGTGGTCACCCTGCACCCGCGGCCCGTCCCGCTCTCGGGGCGCGAGGTCCCCGCGTTCCTCGCCCGGCGCCAGGACATGCACGCCTTCGAGCTCGAGGCCGTGGTGGACACCGCCCTGATCGGGGGGCACGACGCCGGGTTGGTCGCCTTCCAGGACGAGAACACCTTCCTCGCGGCGCGGGTGCGCCGCGGGCCCGGCGGGTGCGTCGCGCGGGTGACCGGCCGGCTGAACGGTGCGGACGTCGTCGGGCCGGAAATGCCGGTCGCCGGGGAGGTCACGCTGCGGATCCGGTCGGACGGGGAGTCCTACGAGTTCCGGTGCGCGCAGGGCGCCGGGGAGCGGGGAGCCGAGGAGCGGGTCGCCGGGGAGCGGGTCCTGGCGGCCTTCCCGCACACCGTGCTCAGCACCGAGACGGCGGGCGGCTTCACCGGCGTCCTGCTCGGGCTCGTCAACGAGGGCCCCGCGAGCGCCGGCCCGCTGACCTTCCGCAGCGTCCGGTACGGCGTGCCGGCGTCAGCCCCCGACGGCGCGGGTGCTGGCGCGCACCACGAGTGACGGCGGCAGCAGGTGGTGGCGGGCGTCGCCGCCGCCGATGAGGTCGAGGAGCACCTCGATCGAGAGGCGGCCCAGGGTGACGAAGTCCTGCCGGACGGTCGTCAGGGCGGGCACGAGGTAGTCGGCGCCAGCCATGTCGTCGAAGCCGACGAGCGACACGTCACCGGGGACGGAGAGGCCACGGGCGGCCAGGGCCGAGAGCACGCCGAGCGCCATCTGGTCGTTCCCGCTGAAGATCGCCGTCGGCAGCCGGCCGGCGTCGATCAGCTCGGTGGTGAGCGCGTGCCCGCTGCGCGCATGGAAGTCGCCGTGCAGCAGGCGGGGCTCCTCGATGCCCGCGCGGCGGAGCTCGGCGCGCCAGCCGTCCACCCGCGCGCGGGCGTCGAAGGTCTCCATGCGGCCGCTCAGGTGGACGATGTCGCGGTGGCCGAGGTCGAGCAGGTGGCGGGTGGCGAGGCGGGCGCCCTCCTCCTGGTCGAGCTCGACCGACCCGATCGCGGGGTTGGCCACGTTGCCGGACATGACCACGGAGATCGGCACGCGGGTCACGGTCCGGTCGAGCGCCTCGAGCGCGACGGGCCGGTCCGCGATGACCGCCACCCCCGCGGCACCCTGGCCGACGAGCCGGCCGAGGCACTGCTCGAGCTGTTCGTGGGTGCCGCCCTGCCAGCTCGCGAGGCTGACCCAGTGGCCGGCCTCCTTGGCGGCCTGCTCGATGCCGAGGAGGACGCGGGGCAGCTCGAACAGCTCCGAGCCGGCGAGGACGACGCCGAGCATCGTGGACCGGCCGCTCTTGAGCATGCGGGCGCTGTCGTTGCGCCGGTAGCCGAGCTCCTCGATGACACGCAGGACGCGCTCGCGGGTCTCGGGCCGCACGGTCGGCTCGTCGTTCACGACCCGGCTCACGGTGATGTGGGCGACGCCGGCGGCACGCGCGACGTCGACCATGGTCGGCGGCCGTCTGCCCTGCGCCATCCTCGCCCCTGTTCTCCTCGGCCCTTCGCGGGGATCCTATCGGTCGGAGCGGCCATGATCGCGGCACGCAAACGACGGGGAATCTGGTCTGGTCAGCTTGACCAGACCAGATTCGCCCGCGACCATGGTCCTATGACCGTCGTGAACGTCCAGGAAGCAAAGACCCACCTCTCCCGGCTGATCTCGCGCGCTCAGCACGGCGAAGAGGTGGTTGTCGCGCGGTCCGGAAAGCCCGCGGTCCGCCTGATCCCCGTGGAGCCTGTGGCTGAGCGCACGTTCGGCACCGTGCCGCTCTCGATCCCGGACGGGTTCTTCTTCAACCCGCTCGACGAGGAGGAGCTCGCCGCATGGGAGTGACCTATCTTCTCGACACCCATGCGTTCGTGTGGCTGCTCTCCTCGCCCGATCGGCTCGCCGAGCCACTGCGCACGGAACTCGGATCCACGGCGAACCGGCTCCTGGTCTCGGCGGTCTCCGCGATGGAGGTCGCGACCAAGGTGCGCCTCGGCAAGCTCGACGCGGCCGCCACTCTGGTCAGCACGTGGGAACGGCGGGTCGACGACCTCGACGCCGAGCTGTTGGACCTGACCACGGCGCACGCTCTGCACGCCGGATCGATGCCCTGGGCCCATCGGGACCCCTTCGATCGGCTGCTCGCTGCGCAGGCGATCGTGGAGAACGTGGTCCTGGTGACCACCGACGCCGCCTTCGGCACGCTCCCCGGGATACGCACAGCCTGGTAGGCACGTTCCGCCGGGCCTAACGCATCTCCTGGTACGGGATCACCACGCGCTTGATGACCAGCAGGCACGCCGCCGCGACCGGGACCGCGACGAGGGCCCCGAGGATGCCGCCGAGCGCCGCGCCCGCGAGGGCCGCGACGATCACCAGGACGCCGGGCATCGACACGGCCCGGCTCATCACGCGCGGGGACAGGACGTACGCCTCGACCTGCATGTAGACCAGCAGGCACGCACCGACGACGATCGCCGCGACGGGGCTCACCGTGAGCGTCGCGAGCGTCACGAGGATGGACCCGATGACCGTGCCCACGACGGGGATCAGGGCCGCGACGAACGCGATGACGGCGAGCAGGATCGGCGCCGGGCTGCCCGCGAACAGGGTGAGCACCAGCGTGAACGTGGCGTTGATGGTGGCCAGGATGAGCTGCCCGGAGACGTACCGGCCCACGGAGTCCAGCACCTCGTCCAGGAGCGACCCGGTCATGTCCCGCCGGGAGCGCGGCACGAGCCGCAGGACGGCGGCGACCATGGTCGGCAGCGTCAGGGCGAAGTAGATGGTCAGGGCCGTGACGATGATGACCGCCGTGACACCGTTGATCAGCCCGGTGCCCACCTGCAGCACGCCGCCGGCGATCGCCGAGAGCTGTCGCGGGTCGCTGAGCAGGTCGGTCACCGAGGACAGCAGCCCGTTCAGGTCGAGGGCGCCGAGGTTGCTGGTCGCCCAGGCGTACCAGGCCTGGTCGGGCAGGGTGCGCAGCAGGTCCACGAGCTGGGTACCGAAGCCGCTGACCTGCGGGACGGCGATCGGCAGCACCGCCACGACGACCAGCGCGATCACCACCAGCGACCCGACGACCATCACGGTCGCCGCCACCCAGCGGGGCAGCCCCCGGTCGGTCAGGGCCTCGGTGCCGGGCTCCAGGGCCAGCGCCAGGAACAGCGCGAGCCCGACGTACACGAGCACCGTCGCCACCGCGGACAGCGCGCCGAGCACCGCGAGGCCGGCGCCGACCCCGAGCGTGGCGAGCATCGCGTAGCCGAACGGGTTGGCCGGCAGGCCCACGACGGCACGGCCCCGGCCCACGGGCCGCCCACCGGCTATCCGCGCCGGGCGCGCGGGCGCCGCCGGGCCGAAGCCCGCGTCGAGGTCCCGCCCCCTGGGCAGGCGTGGCGGGGTGCCGGGGCGGTGCAGCAGGCGGGCCATGACGCTCCATCTCGATCCCGGATGTCCGCGGTGAACATCCGGCGCGTGCCAAGCCTCCCCGAAAGCGCGCCGCTTGTCGCCGTCTCCGGCGCGCGTCGTCAGCCGAGCACGGGACGGGTCTGCGTGAACAGGCCGCTGTAGGCGTTCAGCGCGGGCTGCCCGCCCAGGTGCGCGTAGAGCACGTTGCTGGTCGCGGGAATGTCGCCGCTGGTCACGAGGTCGATCAGCCCGGCCATCGACTTGCCCTCGTACACGGGGTCGATGATGACGCCCTCCAGCTCGCCGGTGAGCCGGATCGCGTCGAGCGTCGACTCGACCGGGATGCCGTACAGGTCGCCGGCCCAGCCGGGCAACACCGTGATCTCGTCGTCCCGCAGCGGCCGGCCGACGCTGATCAGCTCGGCCGTTGCGCGCGCGATCCGGGCGACCTGGTCGCGCGTCTCGTCGAGCTTGGCGCTGGCGTCGATCCCGATGAGCCGACGCGGCGGTCCGCCGGCCTCCTCCAGCGCGGCGAACCCGGCGATCATGCCGGCCTGCGTGGAGCCCGTCACCGCGCAGACGACGATCGTGTCGAAGAAGACGCCGAGCTCACGCTCCTGCTCCTGGACCTCGTACGCCCAGCGGGCGAAGCCGAGGCCGCCGAGCCGGTGGTCGGAGGCGCCCGCCGGGATGGCGTACGGCGTGCCGCCGCGCTCCTTGACGTCCTCGATCGCGCGGGACCAGGAGTCCTTGAAGCCGATGCCGAAGCCGGCCGGGTCGAGCCGCACCTCCGCCCCCATGATGCGGCTGAGCATGATGTTGCCGACCCGGTCGGCCACGGAGTCGGGCCAGTCGACCCAGTTCTCCTGCACCAGCACGGCCTTGAGCCCGAGCGACGCGGCGACGGCCGCGACCTGGCGCGTGTGGTTGGACTGGTAGCCGCCGATGGAGACCAGCGTGTCAGCGCCCTGCGCGAGCGCCTCGGGGACGAAGTACTCCAGCTTGCGGGTCTTGTTGCCGCCGTAGGCGAGGCCCGCGTTGCAGTCCTCCCGCTTGGCCCAGACCTGGGCGCCCCCGAGGTGGGCGGTGAGGCGCGGCAGCGGGTGCACGGGGCTGGGCCCGAAGGTGAGCGGGTGGCGGGGGAAGTCGGACAGGGCCATGGGTTACTCCTCGCGGGCGGCGTGGTCGCCGGGCTGGTCGGGGTCGGTGGGCTCGTGAGCGTCGGTCGGCTCGTCGGCGTCGGTCGGCAGGGTGCTCCAGGTGTCGAAGGCGACCGCCGCCGCCCCCTCCGCCTCCCCGGCCGCGCACAGCCGGATCAGCTCCTCGTGGCGGGCGAACGACGCACGCCCGCCCAGCGAGGAGAACCGCAGCCGTTCCGCGCGCCGCAGCACCGGCGTGAACTGGTCGAGCACGGCGGACAGCGCCCGGTTGGCCGCCACCGTCACGGGCACGCCGTGCAGCGCGTCGTCGGCGCGCAGGGCCGCCTCGACGTCGCCCCGCTCGATCGCCTCGCGGAACTCGCGCTCGGCCGCGCGCATCGCGTCGAGGTCGGCCTCCGTGAGGCCCGGCACGGCCGCTCGCACGGCCACCTCGTGCATCGCGGCGACGACGTCGCGCGCGCCGCGCACCTCGCGCAGGTCCAGCGAGCTCACGGTCGTCGAGCTGCCCGGGCGCGCCACGACCAGCCCGGCCTCGGCCAGGCGGAGCAGCGCCTCCCGCACGGGCGTGCGACTGACGCCGAGCCAGGCCGCGAGCTCGAGGTCGCGCAGCTGCTCCCCCGGCGCCAGGCTGCCGTCGACGATCGCGTCGCGCAGCCGGCCGTAGACGTCGTCACGCAGCAGCCGGCGATCGATCGCGGGCACGCTGTTCGGAATGGGCATGCAATATATTAGATGCACGGGCACTCGACCTGGCAAATCTCGCAGCCCGTGACGCCCGCACACTCTCCCGCCACGAGCACGACCTGGCACGACCCCGAGAGCGCTCCGCGCTTGGCACACTATTCTGGCTCGCACACATGAGATCGGTCCGTGGCATCGAGACCGGTCCAACGCCCGACCGGTCTCGATGCCACCGACCGATCTCACCAGCTCACCTCATGGAGCTGCCGAACCCGGTGCTCCGCCTGGCCGGCCGCGGGGCGCGTACACACCTTTGAGGGGGTGTCGGCTGGGCCTCATTTCGTTCACCTGAGACCTGCAGATTCCGGCTGTGCCGGACAGTCCTGCTGGCGTGAATCAAGCGGGTCCAGGCCGAGCGAAGTATGGCCCAGCCGACACCCCTCGCAGGGACGACGTGCCCCCCCGGCCAGGCCATCGCCTCAAGCCCGGGCCACCGCCCCATTCCACCGCCTCAAGCCCGGCCCACCACATCAAGCCGCCACACCGAGCTGGCGCACCCCCGCCGCGGAGTCAGACGACGGGAGTCAGGTCAGCACGCCGCGGCGGACGGACGCCGTGCCGGGCCGCACTCCCGACCGCGGCTACGGCACGCGCCGCGACGTCCCGGGACGTCGGTGCCGCAACGCCCGGCCCGGGCGGGCGGCAGAGCGGGCGCCGTCCTCGATCACCGGCACACCGCCCACCAGGACCCACGGGATGCCCGCAGCGGTCAGGCGCGGCTCGTCCGGGGTCGCCCGGTCGGCGACGGTCGCCGGGTCGAAGACCACGACGTCGGCCACGTACCCCTCCGCGATGCACCCCCGGTCCCGCAGCCCGAGCCGCGCTGCCGGCCGGGCCGACAGGTGCACGACCATCTCGGCGAGCGACAGCACGCCCTCCTCGCGCACGTACCGCCCGAGGTAGCGCGGGAAGGTCCCGGAGCCCCGCGGGTGCGGCTTGGCGCCGACCAGGATGCCGTCGCTGCCGCCCGTGTGCCGGGGGTGGCGCATGATCTCGCGGACGTTCTGCTCGTCGCCGACGTGCTGCAGGATGCTCGTGCCGAGCCGGTCCGCGACCAGCAGGTCGAGGAACACCTCGGCCGGCGGCCGGCCCTCGTCGAGCGCGATCCGGGCGACGGTGCGACCCACCCGGTCGCCGAGCGCGGCGTCGCGCACCCCGGCGATCTCGATGCTGTCCCAGTCCACGGGCACGCCGTGGCAGCCGTCGCTGCCCACGACCTCGACCTCGTGCGTGATCCACGCCCGCTCCCCCGGGTCGCGCAGCCGGGCCAGCGTCTGCTCCGGGCCCCCGACCGCCGCGCGGCTCGGCAGCAGCGCGGACAGCGTCGTCGAACCGGGCAGGTAGGGGTAGGTGTCGAGCGTGACGTCGACGCCGTCGGCGATCGCATCGTCCACGAGCGCGAGCAGCTCCCCCGCGCGACCCCGGTTCTCGGGGAAGTTCATCGTCGCGTGCGTCAGGTGCAGGGCGCAGCCCGAGCGGCGCGCCACGTCGACCATCTCGGCGTACGCCCCGATCGCGCCCGCGCCGTAGGACCGCTGGTGCGGCGCGTAGTAGCCGCCGCGCTCCGCGACCACCTCGGCGAGGGCGACGAGCTCGTCGGTGTCGGCGAACATGCCGGGCACGTAGGTGAGCCCGGACGACAGGCCGAACGCGCCCTCCCGCAAGCCCCGGTCCACCTGGGCACGCATCTCCGCGATCTCGGCGGGGGTGGCACGCCGGTCGCCGGTGCCGACGACGTTCATCCGCACGGTGCCCTGCGGCACCAGGTAGGCGACGTTGGTCGCGCTGCCGCGCCGGTCCACCTCCGCCAGGTACTCCGCGACGGACCGCCAGGAGAAGTCGACGCCGTCCGGGATGCCGTTCCAGCCCGCGATCTGCTCGCGGACCAGCGCCATCGTCTCGTCGGTGACGGGCGCGTAGGAGATCCCGTCCTGGCCCACCACCTCGGTGGTCACACCCTGCGTGACCTTGGCGAGGTGCTCGCCGTCCGCCAGGACGGCCAGGTCGGAGTGGGCGTGCATGTCGACGAAGCCCGGCGCCACGGCCAGGCCTTCGGCGTCGACGACGCGCGCGCCGGGCGCGTCGATCCGCGTGCCGAGGCCGACGGCGGCGATCCGGCCGTCCCGCACCAGCACGTCGCCGGTGACCGGCTCCGCCCCGCTGCCGTCGACGACCAGACCGCCGCGCAGGAGCAGGTCCTCGTTCATCCGGACATCATCCCGCCCGGCACGCCGGCGAGTCCGGCGCGAACGAGCTCAGCCCGCGTCGACACGGACGAGCTCCCGGATGCCGCGAGCCTCCAGCGCAGCGGGGTCCGCGGCGGCGGCGCTCGTCACGACGGTGACCTCCACGCCCTCCTCGCGCAGCGCGTGCCAGCGCTCGAAGACCGCGCCGCCGGGCCCGAGGGACGGCCGGGACAGCGGCAGGTCGTCCGCGTCGACGTCGACCACCACGGCCACCGGGCGCCCCGAAGAAGCCGGCCGCGCACCCGCGGCACGCGCCTCCGCGATCACCTCGGCGAACCGCCAGCCGAGCGGCTTGACCCGGTTCTCGGTGTCGAGCAGGCCGAGCGAGTACTCGAGGTCCTTGTAGTCGGCGAGGTCGCGCGTCACGTCGTGCGAGCACCACCAGGTGACGGCGTACAGGTCGTCCGTGGTGAGCGCCGCCTCGATGGTGCGCGCGCAGAACTCGGGCATCTCCGCCTCGGCGAGGTTCATCGAGGGCGCCCCGACCTCCTGCAGCCAGACCTGCCGGCCGGGCTGCGCGGCGAACGCCTTGGACAGCTCGATCATCCACTCGGCGTGCCGCACCGACTGCGGCGACAGCGCGCCGTAGGTCGCGGCCGTCCCGTTGAAGATCCAGGAGTGCACGGTGGTCACGTCGCCCAGGCGCGAGGCGTGCGCCGGCACGAAGGGGTGCTCGTCGCGGTACCAGAGGTGGTCGTTCTCGCTGTGCGTCACGAGGTGCCCCGGGTCGCGGTCGCGCGGGGCCTCCAGCAGCGACGTCAGCCAGTGCGTGATCTCGTCGCGCTTGGCGGGCATCGCCGCCGGGTTGGGCCGCTGGAACTGGTTGAGCTCGTTGCCGAGCGTCAGCCCCAGGAAGTTCGGCTTGTCGCGGACGGCGTCGTAGACCGCGGCGACGAGCGCCGCCTGCGCGTCGATCGCGGGCTGGTCGGTGAACATGTTGCCGTCGTGCCAGTTCACGAGCCACGCCGGCACGAAGTCGAAGCCGGACATGTGCCCCTGGATCACGTCGACGGCGATGTCCAGGCCCTGCTCGGCGGCCAGGTCGGCCACGAGCGCGATGTCGTCCAGCGCGCGCTGCCGGATCAGGGTGCGGTTGGGCTGCAGCACCGGCCAGAGCGGGAACACCCGCACGTGGTCGACGCCGAGCGCCGCGATCGCCTCGAAGTCGGCGCGGACGACGTCCGGGTCGATCGCCATCCACTGGAACATCCAGTCCTTCGACGGGGTGTAGTTGACGCCGAAGCGCGGGGTGGTGGTCAAGGGCGTGCCTCTCAGGTGACTCGGGATTCCCGGGCGTCGCGCGCCGGGCGGGGTTTCTCAGGTGTGGGGACGCTCGGGCGCCGGTGCTCAGGCCGGGGCGCCGGGCGCCGCGGCGGTCGACTCGCGCACCATGAGCTGGCGCCCGCCGACCGTCTGCGACGTGACGTCCTCGCCGCGCACCAGCCGCTCCAGCAGGCCGACGGCGGTGCGGGCGCTCTCCTCGACCGGCGCGTCGAGCGCGGTCAGGCGCGGGCGCACGAGCGTGGATACCCAGGAGTCCTCCCAGGCCACCACGGAGAGCTGCCCGGGGACGCTCACCCCGAGCTCGGGCGCGTGCGCCACGATCTCGGCGGCGATCACCTCGCTGTCGACGATGATCGCCGTGACGTCGCCGACCCGGCCGAGCAGGTCGGCCACGGGGTCGGTCGCCTCGGCGTCCCAGACCGCGTAGGACGGCTCGACGCCGTTCTCGGCGGCTGCTGCGGCGAACCGCCGGTCGCGGGCCTGGGTGTGCGCGAGGCCGGGCGCGTCGTTGATCCGCGCGACCCGGCGGTGCCCGAGCTCGGTCAGGTGGGCGAGCACGGCCGCGAACGCGGCGTCGTCGCGCACCGTGACCGCGGGGACCGCGGCGTCCACGGGCGCGCCGAGCACCACGGCAGGTGCCCCGAGCGTGCCGACGAGGTCGAGCCGCGGGTCGTCCGTGCGGGCGTCGACCAGCAGGAACGCGTCGACGCGCTGCTCGGCCCACCACTCGCGGTAGACGCGCGCCTCGTCGTCGACCGCCACGAGCGTGAGCGACAGCGACCAGCCGATGTCCGCCAGCGGCTGCGTGAGCCCGGCCAGCAGCCGCATGAAGAAGGGGTCGCGACCGAAGGTGTCGCTCGCGCGGGCGATCACGAGCCCGAGGCTGCGCCCGCCCTGGCCCGACACCTTGCGGCTGGCGTAGTTGGGGCGCCAGTTGAGCTCGTCGGCGGCCTGCCGGATGCGCTCGGCCGTGGCGGCCGAGACGTTGGGCCGCCCGTTGAAGACGTGGGACACCGCGGACGGCGACACGCCGGCACGGCGGGCCACCGCGGCGATCGTTGCTCGTTTCGGGGGTGTTTCGGTCACGTGCCAGACCCTACGGGGGTTGACCCTCGAAAGTAAAGCGGTATACATTCGCGGCCAGTCAGTTTGTGTACCGCTTTACAAGGCCCGGCACGCGGATGTGCCCCGCCCGTCTCGATCGACACACCGAAGTCCCAGGTCGACAAGCTCCAGGAGGTTCCGTGTCCCACGGCATCAGCAGGCGCACCTTGTTGGGCGCCGCGCTCAGCGGCGGGATCATCACGCCGCTCCTCGCCGGATGCGGGGCGCTCGTGCCCGCGTCCAGCGGCCCGAACGCACTGACCGTGCACACGCAGATCAGCGGCGCGGTCGCGGGCGCCCAGGTGTTCTCCGACGTCGTCGCCGCCTACCAGCGCGCCACCGCGCGCAAGGTCGCGCTGCTGAAGAACGGCTCCGACCTGCCCATCGTGTTCGAGACGAGCACGCTGGCGGGCAAGGAGGCGGACGTCGCGATCGTCAACATGATGGGCCGCACCCTGTCCTGGACCCGCCTGGGCGCGACCGTCCCCGTGAACGACTACCTCGACGACTGGGGCCTGCGGGACCTGATCATCCCCGAGGCGCTGGCGGAGTGGACCGACGACGAGGGCCGCCTGCGCGCCTTCCCGTTCACCCGCACCAACTGGCCGGTGTCGTTCAACACCGGGCTGCTGGAGGAGGCCGGGGTGGGCGCCATCCCGACGACGTCGGACGAGCTGATCGCCGCCGCGGACGCCCTCCGGTCCAAGGGCATCGGCCCCGTCACCGTGGGCGGCTCCGACTGGAGCGGCCAGAAGATGTTCCTGCAGATCATCCAGGGCTTCATCACCCAGGACGAGGCACGCACCGTGTTCTCGACCGGCAAGATCTCCGAGAGCCCCGGCGCGATCGCGGGCGTGGAGCACTTCGTGGAGCTGCGCGACGCCGGCGTCTTCGTCGACAACGTCCAGGGCTACACGTCCGACTCGGAGCTGACGCAGTTCAACACCCGCAAGGCCGCGATCGTGCCGGCCATGTCGTCGGCCCTCGCGCTGGTGCCGAACGAACGTGCCGCGGAGGTCACCGTGGGCGGCTGGCCCAAGCCGTCGAGCGGCGGCGTGCTAGAGCACCCGAGCGTGATCCGGAGCTTCAACGGCCACGGCATCTGGATCAGCGAGAACGGCCGCAAGAAGCTCGACCTCATCAAGCCGTTCGTGCAGAACCTGTACACCCCCGAGGTCACGGACGAGTTCATCCTCGGGTCCGGCCGCGACATGAGCCGCATCACCGACACCGTGAGCCAGGACTTCCCGCTGGTCGCCCAGGGCTCGCGCCTCACGGACGACGACGTCACCCCCGTGATGCTGCCCGACCTGCTCATCCCCGACGCCGTGTTCGAGCCGATGATCCAGGCGACCGCGCTCGCCTACGGGTCCGCGCCCGCCGACCGCATCATCGACGCCTTCGAGAAGTCATACCAGGCGGTCTGACCGCTCGAGCTGGGAAAGGACCCCCACCCATGACCGCGCTCCTCGACGCCGGCCGCCCCGACACGACCGGCGACGGCACGACTGCCGCCCCCCGCACCCGCCGTCGCGGGACGATCCGCGACCGGTTCCCCGGCCTCGCCCTGCCCGCGCTGATCTGGTACGCGGTGTTCATGATCGGCCCCGTGGTCGCGATGTTCGTCATCGCGTTCCTCTCCTGGCCGGGCATGCTCACCACGCCGACGCCGGCGGGCCTCGACAACTTCGCCCGCGTCTTCGCCGACGAGACCTTCTGGACGGCGACCGCGAACTCGGCGATCCAGATCGTCGTCGGCCTGCCGATCATGATCGGCCTCGCCTTCCTGCTCGCGTTCTACGTGGTGCAGAAGCCGCGCGGCCACCGCGTGCTGCGGTACCTGCTGTTCATCCCGGCGCTCATCTCCGCCCCGGCGACGGCGATGGTCTTCTACGCGATGCTCAACCCGGACGGCCTGGTCAACGGGTTCCTGCGCCCGCTGGGCCTGGAGGGCAACGAGTGGCTCGCCGACCCGACCACCGCGCTCGGCGCCATCATCGCCGTCGAGCTGTGGAGCGGCATCGGCTACTCGGCGGTGCTCATCGCGTCGCGGCTCGACGGCGTCGAGACCGAGATCGTGCAGGCCGCCCGCCTCGACGGCGCGAACGACTGGCGGCTCGCCTGGCGCATGTACTGGCCCATCGCGCGGGACTTCATCGGCGTCGTCGCGATGCTCCAGTTCCTGTCCATGCTGTTCAACTCGGCGCAGACCGTGCTGCTGCTCACGCAGGGCGGGCCCGAGAACGCGACCACCACGCTCGCGTACCTCATCTACCGCAAGGCGTTCGTCGAGACCGACCTGGGCTACAGCCAGGCCGTCGGCGTCGTGCTCTTCGTGATCGGGCTGCTCGGGATGTGGGCGATCCGCCGCACGCTCCGCGCCACGCACTGATCCCCGATCTGATCTGCCTCCCGAACCTGCCCTGGAGACCCTCATGGCTCAGCGCGCCGAAGTCGCCCGTCGACTCCCCCTGCGCGACCGCATCGGCTCGATCACGAGCGGCACGCTCGCGTGGATCTACGCCGCACTGCTGGTCATCCCCTTCTACTACTTCATCGTTTCCTCCTTCAAGACGAACGAGGAGATCTTCGAGTCGCCGCTGGCCCTGCCGACGACGTTCGACTTCTCCAACTTCACGACGGCGATCCAGCAGGCCGACCTCGGCCTCGCGGTCGCCAACTCCGCCCTGACCACGGTCGCGGCGCTCGTGCTGACCCTGGTGCTCGCGCTGCCGGCGTCGTTCGCGCTGGCGCGGGCGCGCGGCCGCGCCGGCAAGATCGTCGAGAGCGCCTTCGCCCTCGGGTTCCTCATCCCGTCGTTCGCGGCGCTGTTCCCGACGTTCCTGCTCGCCGCGGCGCTCGGCCTGTTCCACACCCGCACGTTCGTGATCTTCCTGCTGCCGGCGACGGCGCTGCCGCTGTCGATCGTCATCCTGACGTCGTTCATGCGCACCATCCCGCGCGAGCTGGAGGAGGCCGCCTCGATGGACGGCGCGTCGTCGCTCCAGGTGCTGCGGCAGGTCTACCTGCCCATCTGCGTGCCGGGCATCGCGACCGTGCTGCTGCTCAACTTCCTCTCGTTCTGGAACGCCTACCTGTACCCGCTGATCCTGATCGGCCCGGACACCGCGCAGCGCACCATCCAGGTGGCCCTGCCGACCCTCAAGGTCGACGCCGGGACCGACTACGGCGTGCTGATGGCCGGCACCCTGTTCACACTGTTGCCCGTGTACCTCGTCTACACCGTGCTCCAGCGCCAGATGCAGCGCGCCCTGCTCTCGGGGGCGGTCAAGGGATGATCCTCGGCACCACCCTCCCGGCGGGCGGGGCGGCCACGCTGCCGCTCGCCACCCGGATCGGGCAGGTCAACCAGCGGCTGAAGGGCTGGGAGGCGGTCCGGTGGGTCGACGGCGCCCCGCGGGTCACCGACGTGCTGCGGCGCGAGGTGGACCGCTGGGGCGGGCTCGGGGCGCTCTACGGCGTGCTCCGCGCCGACCCGTGGTCGGCGGTCCGCTGGGACAACGGCATCCCGCCGGAGCGCAGCGCCGAGGCCTACGCCGCCGTGCAGGACCACGTGAACACCTTCGGTGACGGCATCCCGGTGCTGTTCGTCGAGGAGGCGCCGCACGGCCTGATGGCGCTCGGCGGCACCACGCTGCCCGTGAACCTCGCGCTCGGCGCCGGCATGGACGCGGACCTGACCGAGGAGCTCGCGGCGGCCGTCGCCGCCGAGGCCCGGGCCCGCGGCACGCACGTCGCCCTCGTCTCCGGCCTCGACGTGCTCCGCGACCCCCGCTGGGGCCGTGCCGAGGAGTGCTTCTCGGAGGACCCGGCGCTGGCCGCCCTGCTGGTCGCGGCGACCGTGCGCGGCATACAGGGCACCGCCTCCGCGAGCGACCCGATCGACGGCTCGCACGTCGCCGTCGTCGCCAAGCACCTCGCGGGGCAGGGCACCGGGATCGGCGGTCGCAACGGCTCCGGCGCGCCCGTCGGACGCCGCGAGCTCGGCGAGATCCACCTGCGGCCCGCGCACGCCGCCGCGCGCGTGGGCGTCGCCGGGTTCATGGCGGCCTACAACGACGTCGACGGCGTGCCGTGCAGCGCCAACGAGGAGCTGCTGACCGGCACGATCCGCGAGCAGTGGGGCTGGGACGGCCTGGTCATGGCCGACGGCACCGCGATCGACCGGCTCCGCGACAGCTCCCCCGACCCCGCCTTCGCGGCGGCGCTGGCCCTGAAGGCCGGCGTGGACCTCAGCCTCTGGGACGAGGCGTTCACGCACCTGGAGCCCGCGATCGAGCGCGGGCTCGTCGAGGAGGCCGTGCTCGACCGCGCCGCCGACCGGGTGCTGGCGCTGAAGCGGCGGCTCGGGCTGTTCGGTTCGGCGACGCCGGTGCAGCCCGCGGCGGACGCGGGCGCTCCGGACGCGCCCGGCGCCCCTGCTGCGGACGCGCCCGGCGCGGGCGTCCCCGCCGCGCGCGACCTCGTCGAGCTCGTGGACCGCGCCGCGCGCCAGGCCGTCGTCCTGGTGGACGACGGCGGCGTGCTGCCGCTGCGCCCCGGCGCGACGATCGCCGTCGTGGGCCCGAACGCCGACGACCTCGACGCCCAGCTCGGCGACTACACGCCGCCGCGACCCGTCCCGGACCCGGCCGCCTCGACCGTGCGCTCCGCCCTGATCGCGCGGTTCGGCGCCGACAACGTGCGGTACGCCGAGGGCAGCCGCCTGCGGGGTCCCCTCGACGCCCCAGACGCGCTCGACCAGGTCCGCGCCGCGAGCGCCGGCGCCGACGTGTGCGTCGTGGTGCTCGGCGGGTCCAGCCGCCGTACGTACGACGACGAGTTCGCCGACAACGGCGCCGTCGACGGCCCTGCCCTGGACACGACGAACGGCGAGGGCGTGGACCTGTCGTCGGTCGCGCTGCCGCAGGCGCAGCTCGACGTGGTCCGGGCGGCGCGGGAAGGCGGCTCGCCCGTGGTCGCCGTCGTGCTGGACGGGCGGCCGCGGGCGCTGACGGAGCTGCGCTCCCTGGTCGACGCGCTGCTGGTCGTGCCGTTCCCCGGCCCGTCGGGCGGCGAGGCCGTCGCCGCCGCGCTGTGCGACGGCACGGCGTCGGGCCGGCTGCCCGCGACGTTCCCGGCCGCGGACGGCGTCATGCCGGTGGCGCACGACGAGCGGATGGAGACGGCGCGCGGGTACGTGGACACCGACGTGCTCCGGCGGCTCCCCCTGGGCACGGCGCTGCTCCCGGGCGTGACCACACGTCTCCGCGGGGAGGCGCCGTCCCTGCCCGCCGGCGACCTGGCCGACGGCGGCGCGGCGACCGTGACCGTCGAGGTGACCAACGCGGGCGCGCACGACCGGTCGGTCAGCGTGCCTCTCTACGCGCGCCGGCACGAGCCGGGGATCCGGCCGCGCCGCCGTCAGCTCCTCGCCGTCCGGCGGGTCACCGTGGCGCCCGGCGCCACCACCGAGGTCGCGTTCGACCTCGGCCTGGACGAGCTGGGATCGTGGGCTTCCGGCGCCCCGGAAGCCGCGCCCGTCACGCTCAGCGTGTGGTGCACGCCGGAATCGGACCCGCCCGCCGACGCCCTACCGGTCCGCGTGACCGACCAGAACGGAGCCACCCCATGGGAGCGATGACGCGCACCCCGCTCGACCCCGCGATCACGGCGACCCTGACGGAGGCCGCAGACCGCGTGCGCGCCACGTCGGGCACGCAGGTGGGCGACATGGTCGAGGCCGCGCTGCTGCGCACGCTGACCGACACGGTGACCATGGGCGACGACGGCACCGCGTTCGTCATCACCGGCGACATCCCGGCGATGTGGATGCGCGACTCGACGACGCAGCTCACGCCGTACCTGCGGTTCCTCGCCACGTGCCCGCCGCTGGCCGACCTGGTCGCCGCCGTGGTGCGGCGTCAGCTCGCGTGCCTGGACCACGACCCGTACGCGAACGCCTTCAACGACGGCCCGACGGGCGCGCACTACGACCCCGAGGACGTGTGCGACGACCCGCACGTGTGGGAGCAGAAGTACGAGATCGACAGCTTCGCCTACCCCGTCACGCTCGCGCACACGCTCTGGCGGGCGACGGGCCGGGTGGACGTGTTCGACGGTCGGGCCCACCGCGTGCTGCGGACGATCGTGGACCAGCTCCGCGCCGAGCAGGACCACGACGCGTCGCCGTACCGGTTCCGGCGCGACACCGACATCCCGACGGAGACGCTCGCGCGCGACGGCCGCGGCACCGCCGTCGGCCGCACGGGCATGACGTGGAGCGGGTTCCGCCCGTCGGACGACGCCTGCACGTACGGCTACAACATCCCGGCGAACCTGTTCACGGCGCAGGCGCTGCTCGCGATCGGCGACGTCGCGGGCGAGGTGCTCGATGACGCCGCCCTGGCCGCCGACGCGCGGGCGCTGTCCGGCGAGCTCGTGGCCGGCGTCGAGGCGTTCGGCGTGGTGCCCGGTACGCCGGGCGAGGAACCTGGCGTGCCCGGCGCGGTGTCCGGCCTGCCGGGCGCGAAGCCCGGCGACGCCGCCCCGATCTACGCCTACGAGGTGGACGGGCTGGGCGGGGTGCTGCGCATGGACGACGCCAACACGCCGTCGCTGCTGTCGCTCCCGCTGGTCGCGCCGGACGTGTACGACGCCGACGTCTGGCGCGCGACCCGCGCGTTCGTGCTCAGCCCCGCCAACCCGTACTACGTGACCGGCACCGCGGCGAGCGGCATCGGCAGCCCGCACACCAAGCCGGGCCGCGTGTGGCCCATCGCGCTGGCCGTCGAGGCGCTCACGGGCACCCCGGAGGACCGGGTCCGCCTCCTCGGGGTGCTCGCCCGGACCGACGGCGGCACCGGCCGCATGCACGAGGCGTTCGACGCCTCGGACCCGACGGCGTACTCGCGGCCGTGGTTCTCGTGGGCCGACTCGATGTTCTGCGAGGTGGCGCTCGTGGTGGCCGACGAGACGGCCCCTGACGTGTGCTAACGTCATCGCGATCGTGAACCGCAGGCAGGAGGAGGTGAGACCCGTGAACGCTGTGTCCGTACCGGGTGCTCCCCCGCTGCCCACGATCGCGCGACGGCGCTAGTCGCCGCCGGGAGCGCCCGCCAGGCAATTCGCGAGAGGCGACTCCCATGAACACTTCTTCCTCTTCTTCTGCTCTGCCCTCCGGCGCGCCCGCGGCCGCCCGTGAGCGCGCGCTCGTCCTCGGTGGCGGCGGCTCCACGGGCAACGCGTGGCTGATCGGCGTCGTGGCCGGCCTGTTCGACGGCGGGCTGGACGTGACCACGGCCGACCTGACCGTCGGCACCTCGGCCGGCTCGACGGCGGCGGCGCAGCTCGCCGGCGCGACGCCGGCCGAGCTGTACGCCGCGACGCTGATCGCGCCGCCGTCGGCCGGGCCACGGAATGCCGGGCCTGCGTGGGCCGGGCCGCAGCCCGCCACGTCCCGGCCCGCCGGGCCGCAACAGCACGACACCCGGCCCGTGACGGACCACATGGAGCGGACCCGCCGGATCATCGAGGCCGCCGAGGGCCCCGCCGACCTGCGCCGCCGGCTGGGCGCGATGTCGCTCGACCTGCCCGGGTCCTCGGACGACGCGGTGCAGGAGCGGTGGCGCACCACCGTCGCCGCGCGGCTGCCCGCCCAGAACTGGCCGGAGCGGACGGTGCTCCTCACGGCGGTCGACGCCGTCACCGGGGAGCCGGCCGTGTTCGACCGGAACAGCGGCGTCGGCCTGGCGGACGCCGTCGCGGCGAGCTGCGCCAGCGGCTTCGCCTACCGGATCGGCTCGGGCCGCTACATCGACGGCGGATACCGCGCGGGCGCCGAGAACGCGGACCTGGCCGCGGGGTACGCCCGGGTGCTGGTGCTCTCCCCGTTCGGCGGCCGGTCCCGGACCCCGGCGGCCTGGGGCCTGGACCTGACGGGCCAGGTCGCGGACCTGCGCGCGGGTGGCAGCCGGGTCGAGACGATCTTCCCCGAGCCCGATGCCGAGCACCTGTTCGGCCTCAACGCGATGGACGTGTCACAGCGGCCGGCCGCCGCCCGGGCCGGGCACGCGCAGGGCCTGGCCCTCGCCGACCGGCTCGGCGCGTTCTGGCGCTGACCCGAGCCCACCCGGCAGGTCCCGCCTGAGGCCGACAAGGCCCGGGCGGGGCCCGCCGTCGGGCAGCGGGGGACCCGGTCAGGCGCTGCGCGGGGTCTCCGGCGGGATCAGCCCGAGCTGGCCCGCGCGGGCCAGCGCGCTGGTGCGGCTCGACGCGTTGAGCTTGCGGTAGACCTTGCGCACCTGGGTGCGCACGGTGTTCACCGAGACGCCGTGGTCCGCGGCGATCCGGACAGCGCTGTCACCGGCTGCCAGGCCGACCAGCACCGCCCGCTCCCGCCGGGTGAGCAGCACGATCGGGCCGGATACCGGGTGTCTGGTGTCGTCGGGGATGCGGGTGATCCCCACGTGCCGGGGGTCGGTGCCGGTCCGGCGGCACAGCTCCAGCATCTCGTCCCGCGGGAACAGCGCGAACGGCGCCAGCGGCCCCTGCCGCCCGAGCTCGGCGGCGTGCAGGAACCGGGCCCGCGCCTCGTCGAGCTCGCCGGCGCGCAGGTGCGCAACGGCGATGACGAGCTGGAGCTCGAGGGCGTCCCGGGGCGTCACCGCCGCGTCGCGCATTGCCCGCCCGGCGACCGTCAGCGCACCGTCGGTGTCGCCGGCCAGGAGCCGCACCCGGGCGGCGGGCGGCAGCAGCCGGCTGGTCGGGGACGCCTCGGCGAGGGCCACCACGCGGTTGCCCTCGCCGGTCGCGGCGAGCAGGTCGGCGTGGGCCCGCAGCAGGACCGGGTGCGCGTCCGGGCCGGGGCGCGCCCCCATCCCGTGGGCGAAGCAGGCGGCGTCGAGCCCCAGCAGACCGTTCACGGGCTCGTCGAACGCCACCGCGTACGCCGCGTGGGCGGCCGCGAGGAACGGCCAGAGGTCGCCCGGGTCCTCCGCGCTGCCGGCCTGGCTCAGGGCCTCCTGCGCGGCGTAGGCGTCCAGCCGGTCGATCGCGAGGAGCGCCCGCGCGATGACGGCGCCCAGCAGCAGGTGGTGCTCCAGCCACTCCGGGACCGGCCCGCACTGCCGGATGCGCTTCAGCCAGTTCTCGGCCATCGCGTGGTGTCCGCGCACCGCCGCCAGCAGCGCGAGGTTCGCGCACGCCGCGGCGCCCGCGAAGTGCTGGAACGGCGGCGGGCCGGCCTGCTCGTACGCGCGGCGCAGGTGCCCGATCGCCACGGCCGGCTGCCCGGCCAGCATCGCCGTCACGCCCCGGTTCAGGGCGATCAGGCCCGGCCGGCCCACCCGGCGGTCGCCGCTCCAGGGCAGCGCCCCGCTGTCGTCGGTCCGGAGCAGGTGCTCCTCGACCCAGGCGCCGATCCCCTCCGCCGTGCGGTACTGGCCGCGCATGCGGGCCGCGTGCATCGCGAGCGCCCCGGCGGCGACCGTGTCACCGGGCCGTGTGAAAGAGCGCAGCCGCTTGGACAGGCGGACGCCGTGCAGCTCGAACAGGCGCATCGTGGCGCGGAGCTGCGCGTCGTCGCGCGCCTCGGCGAGCTGGTATGCCAGCACGCCCGCCATGAGCAGCCGGGGACGGCGGGCGGCCATCGTGGCGGGCAGCCGTTCGAGCAGGCCGAGCAGCTCCGGGCCGAAGCGGGCGGGCAGCTCGAACCACCACACGTCCGCCAGGTCCTCGAGGGTGTCCAGGTCTCCGGAGGCGATGGCGCTCAGCACGCCGTGCTCGCCGTGGTCGTCCGCCTGGTCCGCTGTCGCCCGGGTGTCCGTTTCGAGCGTGACAAGCCATCTCAGATTGTCTGACAAAGTCGTTGCGTCCCATTTCCACCAGAGCGTCGGCGCACTTCCGCGGTGGGGAATTCGGCCTGGGGTGCCGGCCCGGCCACCCGGCGCGACCGCCCGGGGGCAACGAGGGGGCAACTCCGGCGTTTCCCCTGCTCAGGGCTACACCAGTGCTGGTTCGTCAGGAGTGGAGCATCGTTTCGCATCAAGTATGCGACGGCACTATAAGTCATTCCGTAAAGCCCTGGAAAGGGCTGTCCGGACCGACCTGGTATCACTGACCGATAAAGCAATAATTGCCCGGAACAACGCACTGCTC
>NZ_JBHWZO010000046.1:0-29708 GCF_042728455.1 Promicromonospora sp. NPDC060204 | reverse complement strand
CCGCGGCGACGCCTGCCGCCGCGGCGCGCGTCTCAGACGAACCGGTCGGGGCGGCAGCCGGCCAGCTCGGGCGCCGGGGTCCCCGTGGTGATCTCCTCGGCGGCGAGCCGGCCGGCCGCGGCGGCCAGCGTGATGCCCGCGTGCATCACGGCGAGGTACAGGCCGGCCGTGCCCGGTGCGGCGCCGACGATCGGTTCGCCGTCCGCCGGCATCGGCCGCCAGCCGATCTCGACGGAGACGATCTCGACGTCCGACGCCCCGGGAAAGTATCGGAGCAGGGTCCGCCGGGCCTCCTCGGCGGTGTCCTGGAGGGCCGCCCGGTTCGTCTGTCCCGCATAGGCCAGCGGAAGCAGCAGGGTCCCGTCCGCGCGCTGCCGGACCTCCAGCTCCGGGCGGGCGACGATCGTCCGCACCAGGCCTGGCGCGGCGCGGAGGCGCACCAGGACGGCGGGCGACGACTCGACCGGCGCCGTGACACCGATGCCGGCGGCCAGGGCGGTGGTCCCGGTCCCGGCGGCCAGGGCCACGGTCGAGGCCGGGAGCACCCCGCCGCCGGTCCGGACGCCGGTCACGGCCGAGCCGTCCCGCACGAGCCCGATCACCGGGGTGCCGACGCGGAGCTCGGCGCCACGCCCGACGGCCGCGGCGACCAGCAGCTCCGTGACCTCGACGGGGTCGAGCGCGCCGTCGTCGGGGGCGTGTTGCGGGGTGCCGGAACCGTCGCCCCAGGTGAGGGACCCGGTCCACGAGACCTGAAGGCCGGGCAGCTCGCGTTCCAGTCGCCGGTACTCGTCCAGGGCGAGGAACCGCAGCGGCGCCGAGGGAAGGTCGCAGGTTTCCGGCCGTCCGATCCACGCGAACGAGGAACCGGTGGCGCCGGAGGCGGGCAGGCCCGCGTCCAGCAGGGTCACCGCCTGCCCGCGCGCGGCGAGGTGGTAGGCGAGGGAGGCGCCGACGATGCCGGCACCCACCACGACGACTCGGTTCGACATGAACCCCACCCTCTCTCAGGCCAGGGGCGCCGTCGACTCCCGGACCACCAGCTCCGTCGAGAGATTGAGCCGGCGGACCTTGGGTGACCTGCCCCGGGCGATGTCGAGCAGGATCTCGGTGGCGGCCGCGCCCATCTCGCGGAGCGGCTGCCGCACCGTGGTGAGCGGCGGGCCCACCCAGGAGGCCAGCGGCAGGTCGTCGTAGCCCACCACGGACAGGTCCTCCGGGACCCGCAGGCCGAGCTGGTGCGCGGCCCGGAGCACGCCAAGAGCCTGCATGTCGGACCCCGCGAACACCGCCGTGGGGCGGTCCGGCCGGGACAGCAGGTCCAGCCCCATCTCGAAGCCCGTCTCGACGTAGAAGTTCCCCTCGCGCACGAGCGCGGGGTCCACGGCGGCGCCCGCCTCCTCGTGCGCCGACCGGAACCCGTCGACGCGGGCGCGGCTGCACAGCATGTTCCAGGGCCCGGTGATCATGCCGATCCGGCGGTGGCCCAGCGCGAGCAGGTGCCGCGTGGCCTGCAGCCCGCCGTTCCAGTTGTCGGAGCCCACGGAGGCGACGTCGGCAGGCGGCTCGCCGTCGGTGTCGATCACCACGTACGGGATGCCGCGCCGGTCGAGCTGCTGGTGCTGCGCCTCCGAGAGGTTCGCCGCGACGAGCAGCACGCCCAGCGGCGGCCGCGCGATGGTGGTGTCGAGCCACCGGGCCGGCGGCCGGTGCTCGCCGCCCAGCTCGGACAGGATCACGCTCGTCCGCAGCTCGGCGGCGGCGTCCTCCACGCCCCGGATGATCTCCATGGACCAGGCCGAGCCCAGGCGGTGGAAGACCAGGTCGATCAGACCGCTGCCCGCGGGCGCCGTCGCCGGGCGGCGCCGCCGGTACTGGTGCTTCTCCAGCGCGGCCTCGACGCGGTCGCGCGTCGCGGGGGCGACGTCGGCCCGGCCGTTGAGCACCTTGGACACGGTGGGCACCGAGAGACCGAGCTCGCGTGCGATCGACGCGATGGTCGGCCCGGGGCTCACGCCGGTCATCGCACCCACCTTTCGGTCATGTCAGCGGAACTTTCGACCCGAAGGTACACCGTCTCGCGCCAGTATCGGGCCACTTTCCTGGCTTGGAATGCCGTGTCTGGATCGTAACCACCACGTTCTGGGCATGTCTTGACGTGTCGGCGGATCTCACCCTACTGTCCCTCACGACAAGCACTATCGGCATTGACGTCGATAGTTTCGAAAACGTTCCACAAAGAGGTGGGGATGGCAACCGAGCTACGCGGCGCAACAGAGCTACGCGGCAAGGAAACGTGGGGCCTGGCACTGCGCAAGCACTGGCGCCTCTACAGCCTCGCGCTCCTGCCGATCATCTGGTTCCTGGTCTTCCGCTACCTGCCCATGGCCGGCAACATCATCGCCTTCCGCCGGTTCCGGCCGGGCGGCTCGATCTTCGGCGACGAGTGGGTCGGCTTCTACTACATCGAGCGGTTCATCCAGGACCAGGTGTTCTGGCAGGCGTTCCAGAACACGGTGATCATCGGCGCGCTGACGCTCGTGGTCGTGTTCCCGCTGCCGATCATCCTGGCGCTCCTGCTCAACGAGCTCCGCTCGCGGGTGTTCAAGCGGTTCGTGCAGACGGTCAGCTACCTGCCGCACTTCATGTCCGTCGTGATCGTCGCGGGCTTCGTGTTCGAGCTGACGTCGCTGGACGGCACGGTCAACCGGCTGGTCAAGCTGTTCGGCGGGGACCCGATCTCGTTCATGCAGCAGGCCGACTGGTTCCGCACCATCTACGTGTCGTCCGAGGTCTGGCAGACCGTGGGCTGGGGCACGATCCTCTACCTGGCCACGCTGACCACCATCGACGCGCAGCTCTACGAGGCGGCCCGCATCGACGGGGCCAACCGCTGGCAGCAGACGTGGCACGTCACGCTGCCCGGCATCCGGCCCACGATGATGGTGCTGCTCATCCTGAACATCGGCCAGTTCATGCAGGTGGGCTTCGAGAAGATCTTCCTGCTCTACAACACGCTGACCCAGCCGACGGCGGACGTGATCTCCACGTACATCTACCGCGTCGGCCTCACCTCCGGGCAGCTGAGCTACGCCACGGCGATCGGCCTGTTCGAGGCCGTGATCGGCCTGGTCCTCGTCTTCTCCGCCAACGCCATCTCGCGCCGAGTCACCGGGAGTTCCCTGTGGTGAACACCGCCCCCGCCCCGACCACCGAGCCGGTGGGCTCCGACGTCCCCGACCTGTCCCGGCCCCGGCCGGAGACGACCACCGTCAAGGACACGCCCGGCTACACGGTGTTCCGCTGGGTCAACACGACGATCCTGGTGCTGGTCGCCGCCGTCACGCTGTACCCGTTCCTCAACCTGGCGGCGCGGGCGTTCAGCTCCGAGGCGGGGATCCGCAGCGGCGACGTGACCGTGTGGCCCATCGGGTTCAACACGACCACCCTCATGTCCGTGCTGGAGCAGGACCTGTTCTGGCGCAACTACCTCAACACCGTGGTCTACACAGTGGTGGGCACCGCGATCGCCATGGCGCTGACCACGACGTTCGCCTACGTGCTGTCGAAGAAGTACCTCAAGGGCCGCATGATCCTGATCGGCTTCGCGGTCTTCACGATGTTCTTCACCGGCGGCCTCATCCCGAACTACATCCTGGTCAGCGAGCTCGGCTTCAAGAACACGATCTGGGCCGTCGTCGTACCGCAGGCGATCAACGTCTTCAACCTGCTCGTCATGAAGTCGTTCTTCGAGAACTTCCCCGTGGAGCTCGAGGAGGCCGCCGCGATCGACGGGCTGACTACCTACGGGATCTTCTTCCGGGTGGTGCTGCCGCTCAGCAAGGCGGTGCTCGCCACGATGGTCCTGTTCTACGCGGTCTGGTTCTGGAACTCCTGGTTCCCCGCGTTCCTCTACATGGACGACCCCCAGATGTACCCGGTGACCGTGTTCCTGCGGAACATCATCGCCGGCGCCACCGGCACCGGTGAGGGGCTCAGCGACGTCGCCGTCCAGATCGGGGCCAACGTCAAGGCAGTGACGATGCTGCTCACGGCGCTGCCCATCGTGTGTCTCTACCCGTTCGTCCAGAAGTACTTCGTGTCCGGCGTGATGCTCGGCTCCGTCAAGGGCTGAGCAGCGCCGTCGAACCCGTCCGCCGTCGAACGACGACGTTCATACCCCGGAGGAAATCAATGAGGATCACCCCAAGAAGGGCCGTCGCGGCGACCGCCGTGGTCGCCCTCGGACTCACGCTCACCGCGTGCTCTTCCGGCGACGACGACGGCGCCACCGCCGTCGACGTCTCCGACAAGACGACCGGCGCCATGGAGGACTTCGGCGTCGGCACCACCTTCAAGGCGACCGAGCCGCTCGAGTTCGGGCTCATGTACCGCGACCACCCGAACTACCCGTTCAAGGACGACTGGTCGATCATCAAGCGCCTGGCGGAGGACCACAACGTCTCCTTCGACATCCAGTCCGTGCCGCTGGCCGACTGGCAGCAGAAGCGCTCGCTGCTGATCAGCTCGGGCGACGCCGCCGACCTGATCCCGTCCACCTACGCGGCCGACGTCGAGACGCTCACCTCGGGCGGCGCCGTGCTGCCGATCTCCGACTACCTCGACTACCTGCCGAACTTCCAGGACAAGATCGAGAAGTGGGGTCTGCAGGAGGACCTGGACCGCCTGCGCCAGGCCGACGGCAAGTTCTACGTGCTGCCCGGCCTGCTCGAGCAGCCCAAGCCGTCGTACTCGATCGCCATCCGCGAGGACTGGTGGGAGGACGCCGGGCTCGAGGACCCGAAGACGTGGGACGAGTTCGCCGACCAGCTCGAGGTCATCAAGAAGGAGCACCCCGAGCTCGACTACCCGTACACCGAGCGCTGGTCCATCAACGGGCCGATGGAGGCCACCCTCCAGGCCGCGGCGGGCAACTTCGGCACCGAGGCGGGCTGGGGCTACGGCGACGGCGTGACCTGGAACGGCTCCGAGTACGAGTACACCGGCGCCTCCGAGGGCTACAAGGAGCTCGTCACCTACTTCGCCGACCTGGTCGACCGCGGCCTGCTCGACCCCGAGGGGCTGACGCAGGAGGACGACCCGGCCAAGGCGAAGTTCAGCACCGGCAAGGTCGCCGCCCTCGGGTCGAACGACCAGGAGGTCGTGGTCTACCGCACCGGCTTCGAGGAGGCGGGTGACAAGGACGCCAAGGTGAAGCACATCGTGGTGCCGGCTGGCCCGGCGGGCAACATCATGGACGCCACCACCGGCGGCCGGTTCGAGTCGGGCATCGCGCTCTCGTCGAAGGCCGCCGAGCGGGACGACTTCGTGGCCATGCTGCAGTTCGTCGACTGGCTGTACTACTCGGACGAGGGCCTCGAGTTCGCCAAGTGGGGCGTCGAGGGCGAGACCTACACCAAGGACGCCGACGGCACCCGCACGCTGGCCGACGACGTCGACTGGAGCGGCCTGAACCCGGGCGCGCCCAAGCTGCTGAACACCGACTTCGGCTACTACAACGGCGTGTGGACGCTCGCGCACGGCTCCACCACCGACCTGGTCAAGTCGACGCTCAAGCCGGAGGTGCAGGACTTCCTCGACGAGATGAACCAGAAGGACGTCGCGGAGAAGGGTCCGGGCATCGCCATGGACGAGATGCAGCGCGAGGAGGCCTCGCTCACGCAGACCAACCTGCAGGACAAGGTCATGACGGCGACGGCCCAGTTCATCCTGGGCGAGCGCCCGCTCGACGAGTGGGACGCGTACGTCGCCGAGCTGGAGAGCGCCGGGATGTCGACCTACGTCGACACCGTCAACCAGGCGGCAGGCGTAACCAAGTAACCCCCTTCGTTGTGTGCTGGGTATCTGTTGGATTCGGCTGTCCGATCCGACAGATACCCAGCACTCAACGAGGTTGGAGAGGAGTGTTGTGGAGCGGGTTGTTGTTTCGGGTTCGGGGATCGGTCAGCTCGGGGACGCCTGGCGTACCTGCGTGGGCACCGGGCGGTTCAACCTGGCGCTGCGCCAGGACTACCAGGAGTCGCTGACGCTGGTGCAGCGGGAGATCGGCTTCCGGTACATCCGGGGCCACGGCATCCTGCACGACGACGTCGCCGTGCACCGCACGTACGACGCCGCCGGCCACCGGGGTACCGCCTACGTGTTCACCTACGTGGACCAGGTGGTCGACGCCTACCTCAGGCTCGGGATCAAGCCGTTCCTGGAGCTCGGGTTCATGCCCAGGGCCCTCGCCTCCGGCGACCAGACGGTGTTCTGGTGGCTGGGCAACGTGACCCCGCCCCGCGACCACGCCGAGTGGGCGAGCCTGGTGCGGGCCCTGCTGCAACACCTCGTGGAGCGGTACGGCCTCGACGAGGTCCGGACCTGGCCCGTCGAGGTGTGGAACGAACCCAACCTCGCCCACTTCTGGCAGGACGCGGACCAGGAGGCTTACTTCCGCCTCTACGAGACGTCCGTGCACGCGGTGAAGGACGTCGACGCCTCGCTCCAGGTGGGCGGCCCTGCCATCTCCCCGGGCGCGGACGACTGGTGGGAGCCCTTCGCCGAGTTCGTCACCCGGCGCGACCTGCCCGCCGACTTCCTCTCCGTGCACGCCTACAGCTCCGGCCCGTCCCAGCACGTGCCGTTCGGCGTCTACCAGACGTTGCGGGGACCCCAGCACCTGCTCGACCAGTTCGCCCGGCCCGGCAAGATCCTCGCCGGGACGGCGCTCGCGGGCCGCCCGCTGCACGTCACGGAGTTCAACACGAGCTACCGGCCCGACAACCCGGTGCACGACACGGCCTGGAACGCCGCCTACCTCGCGCCCGTGCTCGCGGGCGGCGGCGAGCACGCCGACTCCTTCTCCTACTGGACGTTCTGCGACGTCTTCGAGGAGGAGGGGGTGCCGGCGTCGTTCTTCCACGGCGGGTTCGGCATGCTGGGCCACCGTCAGGTGCGCAAGCCGACCTACCACCTGTACGCGTTCATGGCGCGGATGGGTCAGGAGGTGCTGGCGCGCGGCGCCGACCACCTGGTCACGCGCCACGCCGCCACGGGCCGGGTGACGGTGCTCGCCTGGCAGCCCGTGGGCGGCACCGACGACCCCGCGGAGCCGGACCGCCACGAGATCCGCCTGAGCCTCCCCGTCGTGTCAGACGCACAGGTCACCGGAGGGACCCACGGGTCTGACGCGTCGCGGGTGTTCGTGATGCGGCACGACGTGGACGAGACCGCCGGCAACGCGTGGGCGGCGTGGCGCGAGATGGGCCGGCCCGCGTCGCCGTCGGGCAGGCAGCTCGACGCGCTGCACGAGGCGAGCGAACCCGCCCGGCGCGCCTTCTCCCTTCCCGTCGTCCCGGCGGCGGACGGCGGCCGGGTCGACCTCGACCTGACCCTCGGCCGGCACGGCATCACCCTGGTGACCCTGGACCCGGTCCGCGACGAGACCCCGCCATGGCTGGACGACGCGCGGATCCTGGGCCGGACCCCGAACGACACCCCGGCCGGCAGCCCGACCCCGAACGACAAGGACGACGCGTGACCGACTCGAAGATCCTGTACGGCGGCGACTACAACCCGGAGCAGTGGCCACGCGCCGTCTGGGAGGACGACTACGCGGCCTTCGACAAGGCGTCGATCGACACGGTCACGCTCAACGTCTTCTCCTGGGCCACGCTCCAGCCGGACGAGGACACCTATGACTTCGCGCGGCTCGACGAGATCGTGGCCCGCGCGGTCGAGGGCGGGCGCGGCATCGTGCTGGCCACGTCCACCGGAGCGCTGCCGCCGTGGCTCGCTCACCGGCACCCCGAGGTGGAGCGCACCGACTTCCAGGGCCGGCGCCACGTGTTCGGGCAGCGGCACAACGCGTGCCCCAGCTCGCCGGTCTACCGGCGGCTGTCGGCGGAGCTCGCCGGCCGGATCGCCGAGCGGTACGCCGGTACGCCCGGCCTGGTCGCGTGGCACGTCGGCAACGAGTACGGCGGGTTCGACGGCGGCTGCTGGTGCGACCTGTGCGCCGCCGGCTTCCGGGACTGGCTGCGCGCGCGGTACGGCACGCTGGAGCGCCTGAACGAGGCGTGGAACGCGACGTTCTGGTCGCACACGTTCAGCGACTGGGCGCAGATCGTGCCGCCGAACATGCTCAGCGAGCACTGGCGCGGACCCGATCACACGGCGTTCCAGGGCATCACGCTCGACTACCGGCGGTTCATGTCCGACGCGATGCTGGCCAACTACCGCGACGAGAAGGCGCGCATCCGCGAGCACGACGCGACCACACCCGTGACGACCAACTTCATGGGCATGTTCCGGCCCATCGACTACCACCGCTGGGCCGCCGACCTCGACTTCGCCTCCTGGGACAACTACCCGCCGGGACCGCGCGAGCACGCGCGCATGGCCCTGGCCCACGACGTCATGCGCGGGCTCAAGGACGGCGCGCCGTTCTGGGTCATGGAGCAGACGCCGACCATCACCGCCTCGCGCGACGTGAACCCGGTGAAGCGGCCGGGCGTGCTGCGGCTGTGGTCGTGGCAGGCCGTGGCGCACGGCGCCGACGCCGTCCTCTACTTCCAGATGCGGCAGTCGAAGGGGGCGAGCGAGAAGTACCACGGCGCCGTCCTGGACCACGCCGGGCGCACGGACACGCGCGCGTTCCGCGAGGTCGCGGCCCTGGGTGGCGAGCTGGCCGGGCTGGGGGACGCCGTCGTCGGCGCCCGGACGCCCGCCCGCGTCGCGCTGCTCTTCGACTGGGACTCCTGGTGGGTCGCCGAGATGACGGACGGCTTCAACCGGCACGCGCGCTATGTGGACACGGTGCTGGCGTACTACCGCGCGCTGTGGCAGGCGGGCGCGCAGGTCGACGTCGTGCCGACGACGGCGGACCTGTCCCGGTACGACGTGGTGCTCGCCCCGATGCTGCACGTGCTCAAGGGCGACGTCGCCGAGCGGCTGGCGGCCGTCACGGAGCGCGGGGGCTCGGTGCTCGCGTCGTTCTGGTCGGGCCGCGCGGACGAGGACGCCAACGCGTACCTCATGGACGCGCCCGGTCCGCTGGCCCCGCTGTTCGGCGTCCGGGTCGAGGAGACCGACTCGGCGGAGCCGGGCGTCGCCAACCCCGTGACGCTGACCGACGGGGCCGACGAGGTGGTCTCGGCGGCACGGCTCGTGTTCGAGGTGCTGGTCCCGGAGGGTGCCGACGTGGTCGGCACCTACGGCACCGAGTTCTACGCGGGCACGCCCGCGGTGACGCGGCACCGGCCCGGCGGGGCCGACGGCGGCGAGGCCTGGTACGTCGCGACCGGCCTGGACGACGCCGGCGTCGGTTGGGTGGTGCGCCGGGTGCTCGACCGCCACGGGCTCGTGGGCCCGTACGCCGACGTGCCCGACGTCGAGCTCGCCGTGCGGTCCAAGGACGGCGTGCGGTTCGCCTTCGTGCTGTCGCACGCGACCGGGCCCGTCGAGGTCGTGGCGCACGCGTCCGGCGTCGACCTGCTGACCGGTCGGGCCGTGCGGCAGGGGGAGACGCTCCGGCTCGACCCGACCGACGTCGTGCTCCTGCGCGAGGACACGCGCGAGGACTCGCCCGGGGAGCCGGCGTGAGCCACGGCGGCGTGGGCGGCGCGGGCGGCCCGGGCGCCGGGCGCCGGGGGGACGGCGAGCGGCGCGAGTTCGGCGAGGGCGTGCTCGGCCGCGCCACCGCGCTCGTGTACTGGCACCTGGTCGTCGAGCTGCTGCTCGTCGTCGCCGTCCTGCCGGGCGCGCTGGCGTCCCTGCTCCTGGAGCGGACGCCGGGCAACGCGCTGCTCTTCGCCCTGTGCCTGCTGCCGGTGGGTCCCGCGGTGTCGGCGGGGCTGTTCGCCCTCCGGGACCGCACCCGGGCCGAGGGGCTGACCCCGGCTGCGTCGTTCTGGCGCGGGTACCGCCTGAACTGGAAGGACGCCCTCAAGGTGTGGGTGCCCGCGCTCGCCGCGGGCGTGGTGGTCGTGCTGGGCCTGGCCAACGTGGGCGCGGGCGGCGTGCCCGGCTGGTACGCGGGAGTGCTGGTCGTGGTGGGCGCGGGCCTGGCCCTGTGGACCGTGAACGCGCTGGTGATCGTGTCGTTCTTCGGGTTCCGCACCCGGGACTCGGTACGGCTCGCGGCGCACTACCTGGGCGCCCGGCCGCTCGTGACGCTGGGCACGCTCTCGCTGCTGGTGCTGGCCGCCGGGATCGTGGTGCTCACCACGGAGGCCGTGCTCGGCCTGCTCGCGGTGGTCTGGCTCGCCCTCGTGCTGCGCAACGCGCAGCCCGTCCTGGCCGACGTCGAGCAGCGGTTCACGCCCGCGGGCTGAGTCGCGGTCAGGACACCATTGTCCGATCTGCGACTCTTGCGCCAGGGTGTGCGCATGGCTATCAAGCAGGGGGACCCAGGACGGCTGACGTACCGCTATCTACGGGTGGCGATCGTGGCCGTGGTGCTGGTGCTGTTCGTGTCGCTGACCATGCAGATCGTCGCCGACCACGGGCGGCTGGACTCCGGCGAGGAGTGGTGGCACGCGTCGATCAGCGCCTACTTCTACTCGCCGGTGCAGAGCATCTTCGTGGGCACGCTGGTAGCCATCGGCACGTGTCTCATCGCGATCAAGGGCCGGCGCGGCGCCGAGGAGGTGCTGCTCAACTTCGCGGGCATGTTCGCCGTCGTCGTCGCGCTCGTGCCCACGCCGCTCGACGCCGCGATGTGCACCGGCGAGCCGTACTGTGTGGACGTGCCCGAGCGGGTCGGCAACAACATCGGCGCGCTGCTGCTGGTCGGCGGCCTGGTGCTGGTGCTCGCCACCTGGCCGCGTCGGCGTGACCTGGGCGGCCACCATGGCTGGGACCTGTGGCTCACGTGGCTGACGTGGGCCGCGACCGGTGTCTGGCTGCTGGTGTGGCCTGGCAGCTTCCTCATGACGGCGCACTACGCCGCGGCCGTGCTGCTGTTCGGCTGCCTGGTCGCCGTCGCCTGGATCAACGGCTCGGACGTCGCCGTCACGGCCCAGGCGCTCGACCGGCTGCGCGGCCTGTCGCCCAGGGCCTACCGGGTTCTGTACCGCTGGATCGCCGTCGTGATGGCCGTGGTGCTCGTGGTGGGCCTGGCGACCATGGTGGTGCTCGACCGGTTCCTCCCCGACCTGTTCCCGCAGACGCTGTTCGTGGTCGAGACCGTGCAGATGCTGGTCTTCGTGCTGTTCTGGACGCTGCAGACCATCCAGTTCTGGGACATCGGGCTGCCGGCGCGGGCGCGGGTCGAGACCAGCAAGGTCCCGGGGGACACGCCCGGCGCGTAGCGTCACCCCGGTGACCGTGTTCCGCTCGATCGTCCTGTTCCTCGCCGCAGCCGTGTTCGAGATCGGCGGTGCCTGGCTCGTCTGGCAGGGCGTGCGCGAGCACAAGGGCTGGCTCTGGATCGGCGCCGGCGTGATCGCCCTGGGCCTGTACGGGTTCTTCGCGACGCTGCAGCCGGATGCTCACTTCGGGCGCATCCTCGCCGCCTACGGCGGCGTCTTCGTCGCGGGCTCGCTGGTCTGGGCCATGGCCGTCGACGGTTTCCGGCCCGACCGATGGGACGTGCTCGGCGCGCTCGTCTGCCTGGTGGGCGTCGCCGTCATCATGTACGCCCCGCGGCCGGACGCGGGCTAGGCGCCCGCGGACGGCGCCCGCGCGCGGCGCCTGCCCGCGAAGCGCTACAGGGTGCGGCTGAACATCTTGCGGTCGGCGAAGTTGCGGTAGCCGGCGCGCTGGAACGCCTTGAACATGGCGACGTTGCCGGCGTCGCAGTCGCCGCGGATCTCCGTCGCGCCCGCCTCGACCAGGACCTGCGTGCCGCGTGCGACGGCGGCGGTGGCGTAGCCGTGACCGCGTCCGGCCGGGGCCACGGCGATCAGGCCGATCACGGCGGAGCTCGCGGTCCGGGCGGGCAGGCTGACGGCGACCGGCCGGTCCTGCGCGTCGTAGCCGATCTCGAACCAGCCCGGCTCGTGGTCCAGCTCGCGCATCTCGGCGAGGTTGCGCTCGGCGGCGCCCCGCAGGCCGTGCTCGGCGATCTCGGCGAGGAAGATCGAGTCCTTCGTGTCGGTGAAGGTCTCGGCGAGCAGGTCGACGAACGGCTCCTCGCCCAGCTCGGCGAGCGACCGCCAGTGCAGCCGGTCGTCCTGGACGGGCAGCGGGTCGCCGTCCGCCCGGAGGAAGCGGTGCCCGTCGCGGGTGACGGCGAAACCCTGGGTGGCGAGCAGCCGCTCGCGCCGCTGCGGGTCGGCCTGGAACTGTGGGGCCTGGCTCGGCGCGTCCAGCACGTGCCCCTGCGTGTCCGCGCCGAGCGAGCGGGCCAGGTCGGCCGCGTGCGCCAGCAGGGCGGCGGCGGTCTCGTCGTCGCCCGGCTCGAAGAGCACCAGGTCCATCGGCACCGAGCGGCCCGGGATGGTCCAGAGCACGACGTTGCCGACGAGCTCGCCGTCCCGCTCGGCCACCAGGCACCAGTCCGGGCGGGTGCAGCCGTTGTCGAGCAGCCCGGCGAGGTAGTCCGCGGTCGCGCCGTTCCGTTCGTCGTCGTCCGGGTGGGTGGTCAGGGCGGGCAGCTCTTCGGGCCGGGCGGGCCGGATCATCAGCACAGTCACGTTCCTTCGTCGGAGATGGTCAGCAGCGCATGCTAGCGGCGGACGCCGAACATCGACTCCAGCTCGCCCGTGACAACCTAACCGTCCCCCGGGACCCGCGCCGATGACTTTTCCCGGTCTGCCTCGTCGGACCTGGCATGGGCGACGACGCTGCGGCTGACGCACAGGCACGGGTCCAGCACGCGGTCGACCGGCTCGTGGCCGGCGGCGGCGAGGTCGGCCTCCAGGTGGCGGTCGTCCACCGGGGCGACCTCGTGGTCGACGCCGTGGGCGGCCCGGCCGACATCGAGCGCGGCGCGACTGTCACCCCCGAAACCCTGTTCTTCGCCGCGTCGACGGCCAAGGGGATCGCCTCCGCCGTCGCGCACGTGCTGGTGGAGCGCGGCGAGCTGGACTACGACCTGCGGATCGCCGACGTCTGGCCCGAGTTCGCTGCGCACGGCAAGGGCGGCGCGACGCTGCGGCACGTGCTCATGCACTCGGTGGGCGTGCCCGCCCCGCCGTACACGACGACCGTCGGGGACCTGTGCGACTGGGACCGGATGTGCCGGCTGCTCGCCGACGAGGAGCCCTGGTGGGAGCCGGGCACCGGGTTCGGGTACCACGCCCAGACCTTCGGCTTCCTGCTCGGCGAGACGGTGCGCCGGGCCACCGGGCACACGCTGTCGTGGTGGCTCCACGAGGCCGTCACACGGCCGCTCGGCGTCGAGGACGACGTGCACTTCGGCGTGCCCCCGGCACTGCTGGGGCGGGTCGCGCGGCAGGAGCCGGACCCCGGTCCGCCGTCCTGGCCCGAGCCGGGCTCGCCCGCCGACCGCGCGCTCCCGCCCGGGATCCGGCCCGACGCCGCGTTCGCCAACCGGCGCGACGTGCTCACGAGCGACATCCCCTCCGGCGGCACGATGTCGGCCCGCGGCGCGGCCCGCGTGTTCGCGGGCCTGCTCGGGTACGGCGAAACCGCCCTGGTGTCGCCGGCTCGGCTGGCCGAGCTGGCGCGGCCCGCGTTCGAGGGGCGGGACGCCGTGCTGGACGTGCCCTCGGCGTGGGCGTTCGGGTTTGCCCCGTCGCGCCCGGGCGCGGCCCCCTCCCGCCCGGGGTCGGCCTTCGGTATGTTCGGCGCGAACGGCTCCGGGGCCTGGGCCGACATCGACTCCGGCATCGCGGTCGCGGTGATGCGGAACCGGTTCAGCCCGGGCTGGAGCACCGCCGGCGAGATCGACCGGCTCGTCGCAGAGCACTTTCCGACGTCGTCAGAAGGAGAAGCCTCATGGACAACCCAGTGACCGAGCTCGACGCGCGATTCAGCGACCCCGGCGTGCAGCCGACCGCGTGGGAGGAGACGCAGGGGGTGCTCGAGAACGCCCAGCTCACCTGGCTGACCACCGTGCGCGCCGACGGCCGCCCGCACGTCACGCCGCTCGTCGCCGTCTGGCTGGAGGGGGCGCTGCACTTCTGCACCGGCCCCGAGGAGCAGAAGGCCGTCAACCTGGAGGCCAACCCGAACGTCGTGCTGACCACCGGCGACAGCACCTGGAACAAGGGGCTGGACGTCATGGTCGAGGGCCCGGCCCGGCGTGTCACCGACCAGCGGACGCTGGAGAAGCTCGCCGAGGCCTGGCGCACCAAGTGGACCGGGCAGTGGCAGTACGAGGTGGGCGAGGACGCCTTCACCAACGACATCGGCGGGGCCGCCCTCGTGTTCGCGGTCCAGCCCACCAAGGTGCTGGCCTTCGGCAAGGGCACGTACAGCCACACGCGCTACACGCCGCGCTAGTCGCGCCCCACCCGGCCCGCGCTCAGTACAACCACGGCGCCTCCCGCCGCACCGCGTCGCCGAGCGCCGACGTGAGTGTGCCCACGTACGTGGCCGACAGGTGCGAGCCGTCCCGGTACACCAGCACGTTCCCGATCACGGGCGGGCACGACTCGGGCTCGCAGATCAGGTCCGACAGGTCGACGTGCGCGGCGCTCGCGGGCATGCCGGGGTAGGCCGGCACCGGGTTGCGGTCGGCGAACACCTCGGACCGGTCCAGCACGCACCGCGCGGCGTCGCGGCCGTGTGACGACACGCAGTTCGGCGGGCTCCACTCGAACCGCGGGTTGTCGCGGATCGTGACCACGGGGATGCCCGCGGCGTCGAGCTGCTGCCAGGCCGCCACCTCGGCGGGGAGCACCACCTCGGGCGCGTCCTCGTACGTGTGCGTGCCGGTCACGAACACCGCGTCCGGGTCCAGCTCGACGGCCTCGGCCAGCAGGTTGGCGCTCCAGCGTGCGCAGTCGTCGGTGGGCACCGCGTCCAGCCGCACGCGGCACTGCCCCTTGCCGGCCAGCAGCACGCGCCACCCGTTCTGCTCGCCGAGCTCGGTGAGGGCCGGCGCCCACTGGTACGTGTGCGAGCCGCCCGCGACGAGCACCGTCCGGACGGGGTGGGCCGGGTCGTGGAGGGTGCAGACCCGCACCTCGTCGAACCCCGGCCCGTTCCCGTGCTCCTGGATGCAGCGCGGGTCGTGGTCGGTCGGGGGCAGGTCGTGCTTCGCGACCGCGGGGTCGGGCTGCACCGGCGCCTGGTCGGGCGCCTCGGCGGACGTGGTGCCCGACGTCGTCGTGGCGCCCGCCGGCGCCGCGAGCCTGCCAGACGTCCCCTGGGGGCGCAGCGCCCCGGCCCCCGCGTACTCCGTACCGAGGTGTTCGAGCTGCTCCAGCTGGGCCGCCTCCCGCGACTCGACGCCGATGCTCGCGGCCGCCGTCGGCACGACGACGAGCGCCGTGGCGGCGGCTGCCGCCACCAGGGCGACGGCCGACCGGCGCAGCGTCAGGGCGCGCGGCACCGCGAGGCCCACGGGCCGCGCGACCACCTGCCGCGTGGCCCAGGCCAGCAGCACGGACACGGCCAGCACCAGCGTGGCCCCGCGCCAGCCGACGGCCGGGAAGTTCCGCAGGGCCAGGTAGAAGACGAGCACCGGCCAGTGCCACAGGTACAGCTCGTACGAGATGCCCGCCAGGAACCGCAGCGGCGCCAGGTCGAGCACCCGCCGGGGACCCCACGAGACCGACGTGCCGGCTCCCGCGAGCACCAGCAGCGCCCCCGTCACCGGCCAGAGCGTCCAGACGCCGGGGAAGAGCGCACCGCCGTCGAGCAGGAAGCCGGACGAGACGACGAGGCCGAGGCCGACCCACGCGCCCGCCGTGCGCAGCCGCGCGGCGCCGTGCAGCGGGACGAGCGCGAGCAGCGCGCCCAGACCGAGCTCCCAGAACCGGGTGGCGGTGTGGAAGTAGGCCACCGGCTGGAGCACCCCGGTGAGGTAGAGGGCACCCGCGAACGAGGCGGCCGACCCGACCGCGACGGCCAGTGCGAGCCGCCGTCGGACCAGGACGCCCGCGCGCCGGCACAGCCAGGCCACGGCGAGCACGACCACCGGCCAGGCCAGCAGGAACTGACCCTGCACGGAGAGCGACCAGAAGTGCTGGAGCGGGCTCGCCGCGGGCCCGGCGGCCCCGTAGGCCAGCTCGTTCGAGATCAGGTCCCAGTTCTCCACGTACAGGGCCGACGCGACCACCTGCCGCCACACGTCGAGCCAGCGCGCGGCGGGCAGCAGCGCCCACGCGGCGAGCGCGACGGCCCCCAGCACGACGAGGGCCGACGGCGCCAGGCGCGCCGCGTTCCGCGCGTACACCGCCCCGAGCCGGAGGGTGCGCGACTCGGCGCGCCGCACGAGCGACCCGGTCACCAGGAACCCGGAGATCACCAGGAAGACGTCCACGCCCCCGGACACCCGGCCGGCGCCGAAGAGGTGGAACAGCACCACGAGCAGCAGCGCGAGCCCGCGCAGGCCGTGGACCTCGGCGAGGTGCTGTCGGGCCGTCGTGGCGACGGGCAGGGCGGACGGGGCCGTTGGGACGGCGTCGGGCATGGGGGACCACCAGGTGTGAAGGGGCGCGATCTACACACCTGGGGACGAAGTCCCCGCTCCTACCGTTGTGGTTGTTACCGAAGCGCGACCGGAGATCACCCGCTCAGTAGATGATTCGGCCCTTTTCGTCTGGAATGCCGGACTTCCGGAGGAAGTAGGTGTTCACCTGGTCCCGCCACTCGGTGGCGCTGCGGAGCTGCTCGGCGAGCCGCTCGGAGACCCGCTCCGCGACGCGGGGCTCCACGTGCTCCGACACCTGCGACCACGCCTCGACCATCGCCTCCACCCGGGCCACGCCCTCGAAGTGCGTGTCGTAGATGTGCTGCACCACGGTCCTGCCGCTGTGCAGCACGTGCGTGTACGGCACGTGGTGGAAGAACAGCAGCAGCTCGTCGGGGCAGGTCGACGGCGACTCGAAGGCCGCCGACCACGGCCCCGGGTACTGGCCCGCGTAGCCCGTGCCGGTCCGGACCGTGCGGTCCACGCCGATGCCGTCCCGGTCCGCGAAGTGGTACGTGCCCCACGGGGTGTACTCGTAGCCGTCGACGTCGGGCCCGTAGTGGTGGCCTGGGCGCACCATGAAGCCCACCCCGAGCGGCGCGGTGTACTGCTCGTACGTCTCCCACGACCGGTCCAGCACGGCGTGCAGGGCCTGCCGGACGGCGTCCGGCGCGCCCGGGAACGTGAGCCCCGCCCACTCGTCGAGCACGGCGGCCGGGTCGAGCGTGGGGTCCCAGCACAGCCGCCCGTACGCGTAGAGGTTGGCCTGGGCGAACGGGTGGCCCGTCCAGAACTCGTCGTCGCCCACGTTGGAGACGGCGGCGAACCCGCCCGCCGGCTTGCGCCAGGTGCCCGTGCCCGGGTCCTCGACGGCCTTGGCCCGGCCCGTGGCGAGGTCCGCGACGGTGGGCGAGCCGCCCTCGCGGCCGGCCGGGTCCCAGAAGCGGAACCCGAGGATCTGGCTCCACTGCGGGCCGAGGTACACGGCGTGCTGCTGCTGCCCGGTGTACTCCTGGGTGATCTGCAGCTCCAGCGCCACCCGCGTGTGCGGCATCGCGGCCAGCACGGGGGAGACGGGCTCGCGCACCTGGAAGTCCAGCGGCCCGTACTTGACCTGCAGCACCACGTTGTCCGAGAACGCGCCGTCGAGCGGGTGGAAGTGGTCGTACGCGGCGCGGGCCCGGTCGGTCGACCGGTCGCGCCAGTCCTGCCGGTGGTCGTAGACGAACGCGCGCCAGTGGATCAGGCCGTCGTACGGCTCGACCGCCGCGGCCAGCATGTTCGCGCCGTCGGCGTGCGTGCGTCCGTAGGCGAACGGCCCGGGCTGGCCCTCGGAGTCCGCCTTGACCACGAAGCCGCCGAAGTCCGGGATCGCGTCCCAGACCCGCGCCGCGGCGCGCACCCACCAGTGGGCGACGCCCTGGTCGAGCGGGTCCGAGGTGGGCAGGCCGCCGAGCGTGATGGGGGAGGCGAACGACACCGACAGGTGCACCCGAATGCCCCACCGCCGGAAGACGGCGGCCACCCGGACGACGTCGCCGAGGTCCTCCGTGAGCAGGCGCGCCTCTCGCGCGTGCACGTTGACGTTGTTGATCGCCACGCGGTTGATCCCGACGGCGGCCAGCAGCCGCGCGTACCGCTCGACCCGGGACAGGTCGGCGTGGACAAATCCGTTGTCGAAGAAGATGGAGCCGCCTGAGTAGCCCCGTTCGACCTGGCCCATCACGGGGTGCACGTCCACGTTGTCCCAGTGGTCGAGCACCCGGAGGTCCGTGGCGGGGGCGTGGGTCTCGTCGACGTCCGGGCCGTCGAACGCGGCCTCGCCCAGGCGCACCACGTGGAACAGCCCGTGCAGCAGCCCGGCGTCGCACGCGGCCTGCACGACGACGGCGCCCGCCTCCCTCGTGAGCCGGAAGCTCTCGTCGGTGCCCGGGGCGTCGTCGGTGACCGCACTCGGGCTCGTGCCGCCGCCCGCGCCGCCGCCCGCGTCCGGGGGCGTCAGCGTGAGCACCAGCTCGGCGTCGGCCACGCCGTCGCCCACCTCGAGGCGGGAGAACGCGCCGCCGAACCGGGAGGTCGCCGCGGCGACCTCCTCGGCGACGGTGCCGGCGAGCGCGCCGTCGCCGGCCACCACCACCCGGCGGCTGCCGATCGCGGCGAACGCGTCGTCGGGCAGCCAGGCCGCGTGCGAGGTGTGGTCGGTGATGGGGCGCGGGGAGTCAGCGGTCACGGGGTGTCCCATCCGTCTTAGAGGTCGATGTGCGGATATATGGGGGTGTACTGGAACTGTGCCTCAGTGACGGCGCCCGGGTCCACCCGGGGCGGTCGTTCTGTCCGGTCCGTGAAAACGCCGCGACCGGACCTCCTCCTCGAAGCCTAGGTTTCTCCGCTTTGAGGCGCCTCAAAGCGAAGAAACCCGGGCCTCGAAGGGGATCTGCGTCGCGCGTCCGGAGCGAGGCGCGTCCGGGTCGGCCGTGCGCCCGGCTCAGCGGGCCGCGTACGCCGCCTTCGGCAGGTGGTAGGCCAGGTCAGCGGCGGTGTCCACGGCCTCGTCCAGGTCGAGACGGTGCTCCGCCACCAGCCGGGCGAGGTAGCCGGCGTCGACCCGGCGGGCCAGGTCGTGCCGGGCGGGGATCGAGCAGAACGCGCGGGTGTCGTCCACGAAGCCCGACATGTTCGAGAACCCGGCCGTCTCCGTCGCGGCCTCGCGGAACCGGCGCATGGCGTCGGGCGCGTCGAGGAACCACCAGGGCGCACCCAGCCGCAGGGCCGGGTACACGCCCGCCAGCGGCGCGAGCTCACGCGAGTACACGTCCTCGTCGATGGTGAACGCGATCATCCGGAAGCTCTGCGAGTTGCCGAACGCCTCCAGCACCGGGCGCAGACCCTGCGCGAACTCGACGGCCACGGGGATGTCGTACCCCTTGTCGGGCCCGAACGCCGCGGCGACGGCGGGGTCGTGGTCGCGCAGCACGCCCGGGTGGAACTGCATGACCAGCCCGTCCTCGGCCGACATCGCGGCCATCTGGAACAGCATGTGCGCGGAGAACGCGGCCTCCTCTGCGGCGGAGAGCACCGCGCCCTCGGCGGCCGGCTCGGCCGCGAAGGCCTTCTCGAAGAGGGTGCGTGCCACGTCGTCGGGCAGCGGGGTGGTGTCCGCGTTGAAGTGGCCGTGGTCCGTGGCCAGGCCGCCCGCCGCGACGAACGCGGCGCGGCGCTCGCGGAGCGCCGCCAGGTACCCGGCGTACGTGTCGGTGGCGATGCCGGACGCCGTCGCGAGGCGCTCCAGGTCGCCCCGCCACGTCGCGCGGGCGGGGTGCAGCAGCGGGTCGGGCCGGAAGGTCGGCAGCACCCGGCCGGGCAGCTCGGCGGCCAGCCGGGCGTGCTCGTCGAGCGTGCTCCAGGCCGGGTCCGTGGTGGCGATGACCTCGATGCCGAACCGGTCCAGGAGCGCGCGGGGGCGGAAGTCCGGCTCGGCGAGCCGCTCGGCGATCTGGTCGTAGACCTGGTCCGCCGTCTCCGCCGAGGGCCGCACGGTGACGCCGAAGATCTCGACGAGCTCGTGCTCGGTCCAGTACCGCGTGGGTGTGCCGCGGAAGTGCTTCCAGCCCGCGCAGAACCGCCGGAAGATCTCGCGCGGGTCGGCTTCGAACCCGGGCGCACCGGCGGGGCCGACGCCCAGCTCGGGGAGCGTGGCGCCCTGCGACACGAGCATGCGCGTCAGGTAGTGGTCGGGTACCACGAGGAGCTGGGCGGGGTCGGGGAACGGCTCGTCGTCCGCGAACGCGGTGACGTCGACGTGGCCGTGCATCGACACGATCGGGAGGTCCCGGACCGCCGCGTAGATCTCGCGGGCGATGGGCCGCGTCACGGGGTCGGCGGGCAGGGCCCGATCGGGGTGCAGCGTCCAGGTGTCGGTCACAGTGTCCTCCTGCGGGCATCGTTGCCGGTTCGGGTAAGCGCTTCCACATAGTAGGCACTCGCCCCGCTCGATACGAACGTGGGGCACGAACGTGAAAAACGGGGCGTTGCGAACGTTTGCAGTCAAACCCTACGATAGGTGCAAACGTTCGCAGTGTCGCGAAACACCCAGGAGGTGGCATGGTCACGGTGCACGACGTCGCGCGCGCCGCCGGGGTCTCGATCTCCACGGTGTCGCGCGCCCTGACCGCCCCCGAGCGGGTGGCCGCCGCGACCCGCGACCGCGTCACGAGGGCCGCCGCCGAGCTCGGCTACCGGCCCAACGTCGCGGCGAGCGGCCTGCGGATGGGCCGCACGCACGCCGTCGGCCTGCTGGTCCCCGACCTGGAGAACCCGTACTTCGCGTCCGTGACCAAGAGCGTGCAGGCCCGGGCCCGCGCGGAGGGCTACGAGGTGTTCGTCGCCGACTCGGACGAGGACCCCGACGTCGAGCCCGAGCTGATCGGGGCGCTCGCCGCCCGGACCGACGGCCTGATCGTGGCGTCGCCGCGGTCGGGCGAGGCGGAGCTGAGCGCTGCGCTCGTGGGCCTGACGGCGGTGCTGGCCAGCCGGGAGCTGCCCGAGGCCGCTGCTTCCGCGGGCGCGGCCGAGGGCGCCGGTTCCGAGGGCGACGGCGCGGCCGAGGCGCGGATCCCGTCCGTGGCGGTGGACGACGCCGACGGCGCGGCCCAGGTCCTCGGGCACCTGCACGCGCTCGGGCACCGGTCGGTGGGCGTGGCCGCGGGGCCGCCGTCGTCCTGGTCCGGGAGGCGCCGCCTCGCCGGGCTGGTCGACGCCGCCGCCCGCTGGGACCTCGACCTGGTGCGGCTGGGCACCTTCCAGCCGTACTTCGCGGGCGGCACCCGGGCGGCCGACCATGCGGTCGCGAGCGGCGTCACCGCCGTCGTCGCCTTCAACGACCTCATGGCGCTCGGCATCCTGAGCCGGCTGCGCGAGCGCGGCGTCGACGTGCCGGGCCGGATGTCCGTGGTGGGGTTCGACGACGTCCAGCTCGCCACGCTGGTCTCGCCCGCGCTGACCACCGTGCGCGCCCCGCTGGCCCGCCTGGGCCGGCGCGCCGTCGACCTGCTGCTCGCGCGCCTGCGCGGCGGCGACCCGCCGGCCGGCGTCCAGCTCCCCGTGGAGCTCATGATCCGCGGGTCCTCCGGACCCGCTCCCGCCGGGACGGTCAACTGACGCCCGTCCCGGCAGACCCTGGGCGAAGGAGCCCGAGAGAGAGGAAGCACCATGCGCACCTCGAAGAAGGCGGCGGCGCTCGTCGGCGTCGCCGCACTGACACTGCTCACCGCCTGCGCCCCGCCGTCGGCCCCCGGGGGCGAGAGCGGGGGCGCCGTCACCGACGCGGCCGACGTCCCGGAGACGCCGTCGGAGCCGGTCACCCTGAACATCCTCGACGTCGCGGGCAACCAGCGGCTCACCGAGGGCATGGTCGACGAGTTCGTCGAGAACAACCCGGACGTCATCGAGTCGGTGACCTGGGAGACGGGCGGCGCGCCGGACGTCACGGGCATCGTCAAGCCGCAGGTGGACAGCGGAAACCTGTCCATCGACGTCGTGTTCACCGGCAACGACGGGCTCGCGGCCGGCATCAGCCAGGACCTGTGGATCCCGGTCGTGGACGACTACGGCGACCGGCTGACCAACCAGGAGAACTACCTGGAGCCCGCCGCGAACATGCAGGAGCTCGCCGAGGGCTACGGCGTGGTGACGACGTATTACCCGTCCGGCCCGCTGCTCCAGTACGACCCCGACGTCGTCGGCACCCCGCCCGCCACGCCCGAGGAGCTGCTGGAGTGGGCCAAGGCCAACCCCGGCAAGTTCGGCTACGCGCGCCCGGCGAACTCCGGCCCGGGCCGCACGTTCCTCATGGGCCTGCCGTACATCCTGGGCGACAAGGACCCGAAGGACCCCGAGAACGGCTGGGACAAGACCTGGGCGTACCTCAAGGAGCTCGGCCAGTACGTCGACACCTACCCCACGGGCACCGGCCAGGTCGTGACCAACATGGCCGACGGCACCTGGTCGATGATCCCGACCACGACCGGCTGGGACATCGCGCCGCGCGCCGAGGGGCAGCTCCCGAACACGCTGGAGGCCGCCGCGTTCGACGACTTCACGTGGGTCACCGACGCGCACTACGCCGCGATCCCGAAGGGACAGAGCGCCGACAAGATCAGCGCGATCCTGCTCCTGCTGCAGGACATGCTCACCCCCGAGCAGAACGCCAAGGCGTACGACGCCGGTTACTTCTACCCGGGCCCGGCCGTCGAGGGCGCGACGCTCGACCTCGCGCCGCAGGAGTCGCAGGACGTGATCGAGGAGTTCGGCCGCCCCCTGTTCGACGAGCTCATCGAGTCGCAGGACGCCGTGACGCCGCTCGACGCCGACTCCATGGTGACGGCGTTCGACATCTGGGACCGCGAGGTCGGCGGCGGCAAGGTGGAGGAAGAGGAAGGGTGAGCGACTTCGAGTCCCTGGAGCTGCGGGGCGTCGGCCGCCGCTTCGGCGGGGTGGACGCGCTCGCGGGGCTGGACCTGACGATCCGGGCGGGCGAGTTCGTCGCCCTGCTCGGGCCGTCGGGCTGCGGCAAGTCGACGGCGCTGAACTGCCTGGCCGGCCTGCTGCCGCTGACGCACGGCGAGATCCGGCTGGACGGCAGGCGCATCGACACCCTGCCGCCGGAGCGGCGCGGGTTCGGCATGGTCTTCCAGTCGTACGCGCTGTTCCCGCACCTCAGCGTGGAGAAGAACGTCGCGTTCGGGCTGCAGATGCAGGGCGTGCCGCGGGCCGAGATCGGCTCGCGGGTGCGCGCGGCGATCGACCTGGTCAAGCTCGGGGAGCACGCCAGGAAGCTGCCCGGCCAGCTCTCTGGCGGGCAGCAGCAGCGGGTCGCCATCGCGCGCGCCGTGGTGCTCGAACCGTCGCTCGTGCTCATGGACGAGCCGCTGTCGAACCTCGACGCCAAGCTGCGGCTCGACATGCGCACCGAGATCCGGCGCCTGCACCAGTCCCTCGGGCTCACGACCATCTATGTGACGCACGACCAGGAGGAGGCGCTGTCCCTGGCCGACCGCCTGGTCGTCATGCGCGAGGGCCGCGTGCAGCAGGTCGGCACGCCCGACGAGCTCTACGAGAGCCCGACGAGCTGGTACGTCGCCGACTTCATGGGGTACCGGAACATCCTGCCCGCGACCGTCGTCTCGGCGTCCGGGGGCGAGGTGGTGGTGGAGCTGCCGGGCACTGGTGGCGGCGCGGCCGGGCCGGCCGGCCCGGCCGTCGGCGTGCGGCTCACCGGACGGGCGGTCGGCGTCCTGGGCGTCGGGGACCGCGTGCGGGTGGCGGTGCGGCCGGAGGACTTCTCCGTGGCGGGCTCGGGCCCGTCCGGTACCGGCGGGTCGATCCCCGGGGCCGTCTCGGTGGTCGAGTACCACGGGCGGGAGTTCGCCGTCGGAGTGCAGGCCGGCGAGACGATGCTGCACGCCCGCGCGACGACGGCGCCCGACGTCGGCGCGGCCGTCACGCTGACCGCCCCCGTCGAGCGGGTGCTGGTGTTCCCGGAGGCGCTGGACGCCGCCGTCGTGCCGCAGGAGGTGGCGGCGTGACCGCCGGACGGAACGGAGGCGAGCCATGAGCGGCGTCGGGCAGCGTCCCGGGCGCGCCACCGCGAGCCTGCGGCACCGGCTGGCCGAGCGGGGCGTGGACCCCGCCCTACTCCTGCTGCTGCCGGGGCTCGTGGTCGCCGTCGCGCTGTTCGTGTACCCGTTCTCGTACGGGATCGGGCTCACGATCCAGCCCACGGCGGCGATGCAGGAGCAGTGGGGCGGCGGCATGCTCGCCAACTACGTCGCGTTCTTCCGCGACCCGTTCGTGTTCGACTCCGTGTGGCTCACGATGCGCCTCGCCCTGCCCGCCGCCCTGTTCAACGTGCTGGCGTCGGTCCCGGTGGCGATGGTGCTGCGGCACCGGTTCCGCGGCAAGCGGCTGCTGACGTCGCTGCTGGTGCTGCCGATCACCCTGGGCACGGTGCTCACCGCGCAGGGGCTGCTGATCTTCGCCGGGCGGCAGGGCTGGATCAACCGGACGCTGCTGGAGATCGGCCTGATCGACGAGCCGCTCAAGCTGGTGAACAACTACCTGGGCGTCATGTTCTCCCTGGTCATCACCGGCTTCCCGTTCGCGTTCCTGCTCATCTCGTCGTACCTGTCGGGCATCGACCCGTCGCTGGAGCAGGCCGCGAAGACCCTCGGCGCCGGCTGGTGGCAGCGGTTCCGGCGGATCGTCCTGCCGCTGCTCGCACCGGGGCTGGCCACGACGTTCATCCTGACGTTCGTGCTCGCGTTCTCGGTGTTCCCGTCGGCAAGGCTGGTCGGTGACGCCATGGGCGAGACCCGGGTCATGTCCCTCATGGCGTTCCGGGCGTTCGGCGAGCAGAACGACTACGCGATGGCGTCCACCATCGCGCTGATGATGGGCGCGGTCGAGCTGCTCGTCGTCGTCGCCGTGCTGGGCCTGCGCTCGCTGCTGTACCGCGGGACCACGGGAGGGAAGGGCTGATGGCCACGTCCACGCTGGAGCGGCCGCTCGCCGCGCGACCGTCCACCTGGTTCGTCTGGGCGGGCATGACGGCGTTCGGGGTGTTCCTGCTCGGGATCCTCGTCGCCGTCGTGGTCGACTCGTTCGGCAAGCAGTGGTTCGACACCTGGCTGCCCGACGGCCTGACCACCGAGCGCTACGTCGAGGCCTGGGACCGGTTCGCCCTGGGCGAGGTGGTCGGCGTGACGGTCGGCGTCGCCGTCCTCGTCGTCGTCATCTCGGTGCTGGTGGGTGTGCCCGCCGCGTACGTGCTGGCACGCCGCGACTTCCCGGGCAAGCGCGCCGTCATGCTGCTGTTCCTGCTGCCGGTGCTCATGCCGCCCATCACCTACGGCATCCCGCTCGCCACCGTCATGTACTCGTTCGGGCTGGGCCGCACGCTGACCGCCGTCGTGCTGGTCAACCTCGTGCCGTCCGTCCCGTTCGTGATCCTGACGATGACGCCGTTCATCGAGCAGATCAACCCCGCCATCGAGTCGGCCGCCCGGATGTGCGGGGCCCGCACCTGGCAGGTGTTCACGCGGATCCTGGCCCCGCTGCTCGTGCCGGGTATCCTCGCGGCGGCCATCCTGGTGCTCGTGCGGACCGTCGGCCTCTTCGAGCTGACCTTCCTCGTGTCGGGCCCTGGTTCGGACACACTCGTCGTCGCCATCTACCGTGGCATGACGGCTGCCGGCGGTGGCGAGGCGAGACAGCTCATCTCGGCCCTGTCGGTGATCTACACCGCGACCATGCTCGTCATGCTCGTGGTGGCGCTGCGGTTCGTGAACCCGACGCAGCTCGTGGCACAAGTCAAGGAGACACGCGATGACTGAGGACCGCCTGCACCGGGACCACCTCCCGGGCGGCATCGACGCCCCCGTGATGCCGACGGCGGTGGGGATAGTCCACCTCGGCATCGGCGCGTTCCACCGGGCGCACCAGGCCGTGTACACGGAGCGCGCCGCGATCGCGACGGGCGACACCACCTGGGGCATCCTGGGCGTCACCCAGCGGTCCGCGACCGTGCGCGACCAGCTCCGCCCCCAGGGCGGCGTGTACTCGGTGCTCACCGCGGGGGAGCAGGAGTCCTCGGTCGAGCTCATCGGGTCCGTGGTCGACGTCGCCTACCCCGCCGAGGAGACCGAGCGCGTGCTGGCGGCGCTCGCGGCGCCGACCACCCACGTGGTCACGCTGACGATCACGGAGAAGGGCTACGCCCGGCGGCCCGACGGGTCGCTGGACACCGAGGCGGTGGCCGGGGACCTCGCGGCGCTGGCCGCGGTGGTCGCCGCCGGGGGCGGGGCGGCCGGTGGTGGGGCGGCCGGTGGTTCCGAGGGCGCGGTGCGGCCGGCGGCGTCCGCCATCGGGCTGCTGGTGCGCGGGCTCGCGGCGCGGGCCGGGTCTGGGGCGCCGATCACCGTGCTGACCTGCGACAACATGGTCGACAACGGCCGGGTGCTTGAACGCCTCGTGCGCGAGGCCGCGGACGCGGCCCTGCCCGGGCCCGAGGGTGACACCCTGCGCGCGTTCCTCGACACGAGCGTCACGTTCCCGTGCTCCATGGTCGACCGGATCGTGCCGGCGACCACCCCGGAGCAGCGCGACCAGGTGGAGCGGACGCTCGGCGTGCGGGACGAGGGCCTCGTGGTGGGCGAGCCGTTCGCGCAGTGGGTGATCGAGGACCGGTTCGCCGGGCCGCGCCCCGCGTGGGAGGCGGCCGGCGCCACGCTGACCAAGGACGTCGCGCCGTTCGAGCAGGCCAAGCTGCGCCTGCTCAACGGGACGCACTCGCTGGTCGCGTACTCGGGCTGGCTCGCCGGGCACTCGACGATCGCGGGCGGCGTGACCGACCCGGTGATCGCCGAGCGGGCGCGGCAGTACCTCTTCGAGGACGCGCTGCCGACGCTCACCGCGCCCGAGGGACTGGACCTGCGGCAGTACGGCGAGCAGATCCTGTCCCGCTTCGCCAACCCGCACACCGGGCACACCACGGCCCAGGTGGCGATGGACGGCACCCAGAAGATCCCGTTCCGCTGGGGCGGCGTGCTCGCCGACTCGCTCGCCGCGGGGCGGGAGCCGCACGGGGTGGCGTTCGGCCTGGCCGCGTGGGCCGAGTTCGTCCGACGCCGGACGCACTCCGGCGAGGGCATCGACGACCCTCGGGCCGCGGAGCTGGAGGCGCTGATCGGCGCCGCCGAGGTGCCGGGCGGTTCGGACGGGCTGGGCGACGTCGCGGGGCTGGCCGGGGCCGAGGAGGACCTCCGGGTGCTGCTCGCGCTGCCGGGGCTGCTGCCCGCAGGGACGCCGGAGAGCTACGTCGACACGGTGGCCGCCGAGCTCGAGGCCGTCGTCGGCTGACCTGGCGCCGCGGTGGAGGCCGTGGTCGCCTGACCTGGCGCCGAGCCGCGGCGTCGTGCGCCGGTGTCGACCGAGAGTGCGCTTCTACCCAGCGATTGGGCCCGGAACCAGCCTGTTTCGGGGCCTAATCGCTGGGTAGAAGCGCACTTCGCCGGGACGACGCAGGCCGTCCCGCCCACTCGACGTTCCCGCACCTCCGGGGCACACTGGCAGCGGCGCGGACACCGGGGTCCGCGGCGGAGAGCTGGAGGGCCCATGGCCGACTACGCGGACGTCTACCGGCGCAGCCTCGCCGACCCCGAGGGTTTCTGGGGCGAGCAGGCGGCCCTCGTCTCGTGGTTCCACAAACCGACCCGGGTGCTCGACGGCGACGATGCCCCGTTCTACCGCTGGTTCTCCGACGGGCGGCTCAACACCTGCTACAACGCGCTCGACCGGCACGTCATCGCGGGCCGCGGGGACCAGACCGCGCTGATCTACGACAGCCCGGTCACCGGCGACTCCGACACGATCAGCTACGCCACTCTCCTGCAGGACGTCGCGGCGTTCGCCGGCGCCCTGCGCGACCTCGGCGTCGAACAGGGCGACCGCGTGGTGATCTACATGCCCATGGTGCCGGAGGCGGTCGTCGCAATGCTCGCCTGCGCCCGCCTCGGCGCGGTGCACTCGGTGGTGTTCGGCGGGTTCGCCGCGAACGAGCTGGCCGTGCGGATCGACGACGCGCAGCCCAAGGTCGTGGTGTCGGCGTCCTGCGGTATCGAGCCCAGCCGGGTCGTGGAGTACAAGCCACTGCTGGACCGGGCGCTGGAGCTGGCCGACCACCAGCCGTCGTCGTGCGTGGTGCTGCAGCGGCCGCAGGCCGTCGCCACGCTCGTCGAGGGGCGGGACCTGGACTGGGCCACCGCGATGCACGCCGGGCGCACCAATCCCGCGCCCTGCGCGGAGGTCGCGGCGACGGACCCGCTCTACATCCTGTACACCTCGGGCACCACGGGCCGGCCCAAGGGGATCGTGCGCGACAACGGCGGGCACGCCGTCGCGCTGGCCTGGTCGATGCGCAACATCTACGACATCGAGGCCGGCCAGGTGTGGTGGACGGCGTCCGACGTCGGCTGGGTGGTCGGGCACTCCTACATCGTCTACGGGCCGCTGATCGCGGGCGCGACCACCGTGCTCTACGAGGGCAAACCGGTCGGCACGCCGGACGCCGGCGCGTTCTGGCGCGTGGTCGCCGAGTACGGTGTCGAGGGCCTGTTCACCGCCCCGACCGCGATCCGCGCCATCAAGAAGGAGGACCCGGAGGGGATCCTCGTGGCCGCCCACGACACGACCTCGCTGCGGCATCTGTTCCTGGCGGGGGAGCGGCTCGACCCCGGCACCTACGAGTGGGCGGGCCGGATCCTCGGCGTGCCCGTCGTCGACCACTGGTGGCAGACCGAGACCGGGTGGGCCGTCGTCGCCAACCTGCGCGGGCTCGACCCGATGCCCACCCGGCCCGGGTCGCCCTCGGTGCCCGTGCCGGGCTTCGACGTGCAGGTGCTGCTGCCGGACGGCTCGGTCGCGGGCCCGAACCAGGAGGGGAGCCTCGCGCTCCGGCTGCCCCTGCCGCCCGGGACCCTGCCCACGCTGTGGCGCGACGACGCGCGGTACGTCTCCTCGTACCTCGCCGCCTTCGACGGCTACTACCTCTCCGGCGACGGCGGCTACGTGGACGACGACGGCTACGTCTACGTGATGGGCCGCACCGACGACGTCATCAACGTCGCGGGCCACCGCCTGTCGACCGGCGCCATCGAGGGGGTGCTGGCGAGCCATCCCGCCGTGGCCGAGTGCGCGGTGATCGGGGTCGCCGACGAGCTCAAGGGGCAGGTGCCGCGCGGGCTCGTGGTGCTCAAGGCGGGGGTCGAACCCGAGGGTGTCGCGGCCGAGCTCGTCGCCGCGGTGCGCGACCAGATCGGCCCGGTCGCCGCGTTCAAGGACGTCGAGATCGTCGCCGGGCTGCCCAAGACGCGCTCGGGCAAGATCCTGCGACGCACCATGCGCCAGCTGGCCGACGGCGAGCACCCCGCGGTCCCGTCGACGATCGAGGACCCGGCGGTCCTGACGGCGCTGGAACCGATCCTCCGCCGCGACTGACGCCGGCATCGTTGCGTCGAACGTAGGGTCCGACGCAGATCGAGTACGTGTCGTAGGCGACCAGGTCCGCCTTCGGGTAGTCGGCGGCGATGCGCTGGTACGGGGT
>NZ_JBHWZO010000045.1:0-29763 GCF_042728455.1 Promicromonospora sp. NPDC060204 | reverse complement strand
GCCGAGATCCGGGCCCAATGACTGGGTAGAAGCGCACTCCGGCGGGCGCGGACCAAAACGTGTGGGGCGGCGGCGGTCAGGTGTTTAGGATCGCCGCATGTCGAACTCCGTGCCCGCACCGATCCACCCCGCCGTCGAGAAGGTCACCGCAGCACTCGCCGAGGCGGGCGCCGCGGGCCAGGTCCGCTGGCTGGACGACGCCGCGACCACCGCAGCACTCGCCGCCGAGTTCCTCGGCATCGGTGTCGGCCAGATCGCGAACTCGCTCGTGTTCCTGTTCGACGGGACGCCGACCCTCGTGCTGACCTCCGGCGCTCACCGCGTCGACACGGACTGGCTGGGGGAGCAGGTGGGCGCCACCATCACGCGGGCGTCGAAGGAGCAGGTCCGGGACGCGACGGGCCAGGTCATCGGCGGCGTCGCGCCCGTGGGTCACCCGGCGCCCGTGCGCACCTACATCGACACCGCGCTCGGCGCGTACGACGAGGTGTGGGCCGCGGCGGGGCACGCCAAGACGGTCTTCCCGACGACGTTCGACGAGCTCGTCCGCATCACGGGCGGCACCCCGACGGCGGTCACCCCGGAAGACTGACGCCGCCGCCCGCTCAGACCCGGCTCGCCGGACGGGCGGACGCCGCTCATCTCGCCGGGACCGTGTGCAAGTGGGCGGCGTACTCGCTGACCTGCTGGAGGATCGCGTCCGCGGCCGGCGGGGCCGGCCAGAGCTGGAGCAGGTAGGAGTCCGGAGCGGTCTGGCCGTCGTCGGGCGTGTCCATGTCGCGGCCCGCGTCCATTGCGCGCAGGTTGTACCTGGCCCGGTGCCACCCGGAGTGCGGGATCCGCAGCGGGAGGCTCTCGTCGAACGTGTCGAGCGAGTAGTCACCGGGCAGCACGTCGACCGAGGCCTCGACGACGTCCTCCCATGCGGCGCCGATCGGAGGTTCGGTCTCGGTCCACTCGACGCGGAACGCCACCTCGCCCGTGTGCAGCCCGGTGATCCCTCCGAGCCGGTGCGGTTCCTGGGCGCCCAGCAGACCGTTGCGCTGGTCGCGCCGGGCAGCGATAAGGTCCTCGACGAACTCACCGGTCGGGGCGACGGAGAAGAAGCCGTAGTGGACCGAGATCTCGCCGTCGAAGAGAACTGTCATGGCGGCAGTCTGCCGGGAGCCACTGACACTCACTGCCGCCGATCAGCCGGCGAGCGCACCCCGGCCCGCGACGAGCGAGATCGTGCCCAGCACCAGGAACACCGGGGACGCCAGGATGCCGCACCAGAAGCTCGGGGCCGCGACCCGGCTGGGCAGGAACAGGCTCGCGACACCCGCGGCGGTGATGAGCACGGCTGCGAGCATCAGGATCGGCTGCTCGAACACGAGGGCCAGCGGCGCGAAGTGGGTGCCGACGACGATCAGCACGGTCGGCGCCAGCAGATGCTGGCGGCCGGTGCGCGCGTAGAAGATCGCGAGCCCGGCGATGACGGCGACCTCCAGCCAGAACACCACGATGTAGGCGATCATCGCGGGGTTGCCCGAGGCCATCGCCGTGGGGGTGTCCCAGTTGCGGATCAGCGTCGGCAGGCCGAGGCCGAGCAGCACCAGGCCGCCCGCGCCGAGCGCTCCGAGCACGATCCGCCAGACGACGCCGGCCGGCGGCCGCTCCTGCGCCCACCCCGCCCACACGAACGTGACCGTGCCGAACAGCACCGCGGTGAACACCAGGTCACGAGCGAACTCCAGGGTCAGCATCCCGGACCACCTCCTGGCGCAACGCTAGCGAACAACGCCCGATTTGTGCGGTTAGCGGCTGACTCGGATTCAGCAGGCTCCAGGCGACCACCAACGCAGGCTTAATGGACGCCTGGAGCCTTCTGAACGAGAGTCAGCGCTGGCAGGTCAGCGCAGCCCCGTGACCGTCACCCGGATCGAAAGCAGCAGGTTGGTCGCCGTCACGAACAGCACGTTGCGCTTGGCCCCGCCGAACGTGAGATTCGAGCAGACCTCGGGCAGCAGCAGCTTGCCCAGCAGGGTGCCGTCGGGGTCCAGGCAGTGCAGGCCGTCGTGCGCGGCCGCCCAGATCCTGCCGCCGTCGTCGACCCGGACGCCGTCGAACGTGCCGGCGTCGCAGGTCGCGAGCACCTCGCCACCGGACAGCGTCAGGTCGGGGCCGACGTCGAAGCGCCGCAGGTGCTTGCGCTCGCTGTCCGCGATGTAGAGGGTGCGCTCGTCGGCGGAGAAGGCCAGGCCGTTGGGTCCGGCGAAGTCGTCGGCGACCCGGGTGACCGAACCGTCCGGGTCACGGCGGTAGACGTGGGTGCCCCCGGCCTCGGGCACGGCGGCGAAGCCCTCGTAGTCGCTCTGGATCCCGTAGGTCGGGTCGGTGAACCACACGCTCCCGCCGCTGTGCTCCACCAGGTCGTTCGGGCTGTTCAGGCGCTTGCCCTCCCACCGGTCGGCCAGCGTGGTGACGGTCCCGTCGGGCTCGGTGCGCGTCACCGACCGGCTGCCGTGCTCGCACTGGAGCATCCGGCCCGCGCGGTCGACGGTGCGCCCGTTGGCGTAGCCGCCCGGGCTGCGCCACACGCCGACGGCGCCCGTGGCCTCGTCCCATGCGAGCACCCGGTCGTTCGGGATGTCGCTGAACAGCAGGGTCCGCCAGGCCGGCGAGTACGCCGGGCCCTCCAGCCAGCTGCCCTCGTCGAAGAGCACCTCGGCGTACGTGTCGCCGCGCACGGGGGCGAACCGCTCGTCGTGGCGCTCCCACCGGGCGCGGATCCTGTTGACGCTCACGTCTGTCCTCCTGTGTCCGATTGCGTGCATGTGACGAGTACCAGGCGACGTGCACGGGACCCGAGGGTGCCGGGTCCGCTGAACGTCGTTCGGCCTGGCTCCGAGTAGTTCACCCTGGATGGACTGTTCGGTACAGCCAGAGAACGCCCGTCCCGGCCGAACGCAGTTCAGCCCTCCCGGCGCCCCTCGCATTCGTGCTGTGTACCCCGGAGGCCCGCGTGACCAGGCCGTGCGCCCCGGGCGTGCCCGACACCGACCTCAGAGCGCACCGAGCACGTCGGCCGCCGTCGTGACCTCGATCAGCGGGGCGTACAGCCGCATGATCTCCAGGGCGCGCTCGTGGTTCTCCGGCGTCGAGCCCGCGCACGCGTCCTCGACGACCAGCACCCGGCGGCCCGCGTCGGCTGCGGCCAGCGCGGTGGAGATGACGCAGCAGTCGGTGGCCACGCCTGCCAGCACGAGCGTGCCGGCGTCGCGCGTGGCGGCTGCCAGCTCCGGGCCCCACTTGCCGAAGGTGGTGCGCGTGACGACGGGCGCGCCCGCGGCGACGACGTCGGCGAGGTCGGTGATCTCGTACAGCGGGTCGTCCTCGGGCACGAGCGCGAACGGCCACTGGTCGAAGTAGGCGCGCCAGGCGCCGTCGGGCACGGCGGGGGCGACGTACCGCGTGAGGACGGTGCGGCCCGTGAACGCGGGGAGCAGGCGCCGGGTCCCGGCGAGCGCGCGCGGGTAGTCGGGGGAGGCCCACGGGCTGGGCGGGACGGCGAACACGTCCTGCATGTCGATCACGACCAGCGCGGCGTCCGCCCCGACGGCGTCCGGCGCGCTCATCGCTCCTCCTGCCGCCGCACCGCGCGGGCGCTCAGCAGGAGCGTCCCGGCGAACCCGATCACCAGGGCGACCAGCACGCCGAGGTTGGCCCACGCCCAGTCGCCGTCCGCCCCGCCGAGGGGGCCGAGCAGGTAGCCCTGCCACTGCAGCCAGGGTGCGTAGGTGTTGGTCACCAGGCCCCAGCCGACGCCGGTGCCGACGACCACGAGCAGGACGGCGGCCCAGTTCACGGAGCCGTACCGGCCGGCCGGGTCGTACAGGTCGTCGTCGGCGTAGTCACGGCGGCGCAGCAGGATGTCGGCGAGCAGCACGCCGCACCAGGCGGCCACGGGGACGCCGAGGGTGATGAGGAAGCCCTGGAACGGGCCGATGAAGGAGTCGGCGACGAAGACGACGTAGATCGCGCCGACGACCATGAGCGCGCCGTCGATCGCGGCGGCCACCCAGCGCGGCGCGGGCAGCCCCAGGGAGAGCAGCGCGAGCCCGGAGGAGTAGATGTCGAGGGCGGCGCCGCCGATCAGACCGGCCAGGGCGACCACGATGAACGGGATGAGGAACCAGGTGGGCAGGATCGTGGACAGGGCGCCGATCGGGTCGGCGCCGATCGCCTCGTTGAGCACGGGGTCGGAGCCGGCGAGCAGCAGGCCGAACACGAGCAGGACGACGGGGGCCAGCGAGGCGCCCAGCGTGGTCCACCCGACGATGCCCCGCCCGGATGCGGAGCGCGGCAGGTAGCGCGAGTAGTCGGCGGCCATGTTGACCCAGCCGAGCCCGAAGCCGGTCATCATGAACACGAGCCCGCCGATCACCTGCGGGCTGCCGCCGGCGGGGATCGCGGCGACCGCGGCCCAGTCGATGTGGTCGAGCACCAGGACGATGTAGACGACGGTCAGCACGGCGGTCAGCACCGTGATGACGACCTGCAGCCGCATGACGAGGTCGAAGCCGAAGACGCCCGCGACGACCACGATGCCCGCCACGACCACGAGGGCAATGACCTTGGTGACGGTGCCGCCGCCCCAACCGAGCGTCCCGAGCACGGTCGACGTCGCGAGCGTGGCCAGCGCGACGAGCACCGTCTCCCAGCCGACCGTGAGGATCCACGACAGCAGCGAGGGCAGCTTGTTGCCCCGCACGCCGAACGCGGCCCGGGAGAGCACCATCGTGGGCGCCGACCCGCGCTTGCCGGCCAGCGAGATGAACCCGCAGAACAGGAACGACACCACGATGCCGATGGTGCCGACCACGACCGCCTGCCAGAACGACACGGCGAACCCCAGCAGGTAGGAGCCGTACCCCAGGCCGAGCACCGAGACGTTGGCCCCGAACCACGGCCAGAAAAGGTTGCGCGGCGAACCGCGCCGTTCGGCCTCGTCGATGGTGTTCAGGGCATTGGTCTCGACGCTCGTGGGCGCGCTGCTCATGGTGGCGATCCTGCCACGACGCACGAAGGGCCCGCACCGTGCTGGTGCGGGCCCTTCGAGCCGTGCGATCCGGAGGCCGGCTCCGGTGGAGCCGGGACGCCCGGAGGTGTCAGCTGATCCGGAGGTAGACCGGGCTGTCCTGCCAGATCTTGGACTCCCGGACGGTCTGGCCGGGGACCGGGGCCTCGATCTGCATGCCGTTGCCGGTGTAGATGGAGACGTGGCCCGGGGACCAGATGATGTCGCCCGGCAGCGCGTCGGCCGCGGAGACCTCGGTGCCGGAATTGCGCTGCGCCGCCGAGGAGTGCGGCAGGGTGATGCCGATCTGGGCGTAGACGTAGGACGTGAAGCCCGAGCAGTCGAACCCGGCGGGGGTCGCACCGGCCCAGACGTACGGGACGCCGAGGTATTGCATGGCGATGTCGACGATCTTGGACCCGGAGCTGGCGGCCGGGGCTGCCTTCTCCGCGGGCTTCTCGGCGACAGCGGTGGCCTTGACCTCCTGCTTGGCGGGCTCGGCCTCGACGACAGGCTCAGCCTCGACGACGGGCTCGGGCTCCGGCTCAGGCTCGGGAGCCGGCGTCACCTTGATGGTGCCGGTCTCCAGCGCGAACTCGCTGTCCGCCGCGACCTTCACGGCGGGGGCGGTGTCCACCTTCGCCGTGGTCAGGGCGGCGGTGGCCACCTCGGCGTCGGTCGACTTCTGCGTGGCGTCCTGGACGGCGTCGCGCACGGCCTCGAGCTCAGCGGTGTTCGTGCTGGGGTCGTTCGCGGGGGCGGCGTTGGCCGGGATACCGAGCAGGGAGATGAGGAGTCCCGATCCGGCGGCGACGACCGCGCCACGGCGGGCGGTCGCGGAGATGCCGCGGGATGCGGCACGTGAGATCGGGGTCAGCGGGGTGAGGGGTGCGTGGGCAGCACGATGGCGCCCGGGCATGCGTGTGGTCACAGCAATTTCTCCCGGCGCCTACGAGGTGAGCTGTCGGATTCGGATCGGAGAATGACCCGGCCGCGTCCTGCTGGTGCGGCTTCACCCCAAGGGCACCTGGCGGTGCCCACGTACTTGGTTCCCCCGTCCCTGTCATCTTGTTCAGAGCAGTCTCGTGACGGTGACAGGGCTCGGCGTCCACCACGAGTGCCCACGGAATTCCCCGCGAGCGGGACCGACCGTAGCCCGCCTGGGCCCGAAAGTCACGATCGCGTTACGGACATCCCGGTCGGGGCTGGAGCTATTGACCGGAATGTCCGACCTACGCTAATGCGGTGGGTGCCGTCCGGATCGAGGGCGGCGCCCACCGGGCCGAAGGTCCCGACTAGGACATCTGTCCAGGTCGCACATTGTGGTTCCGGGAGAACAGGTTGCTCGGGTCGTACTGCCGCTTGACCGAGGCGAGCCGCTCGTAGGTCGACTTCGGGTAGACGTCTGTGACGTCCGTCTCATCCGCTGTCGTGAGGAAGTTCGCGTACGCCCCGCTGAGATACGGAGCCAGCCGGCCCCAGAGCCCGTCCAGCACCGGCCGCGCGGCCTCGATCACAGGTGCCGGGCCCCCGGTGAAGGTCGTGACCATGAGCTCCGCGCCCCGGTGGGCGTACGCGGTGGCATCGCCCGGCACGCGGGACACCGCGCCGCCGAGGCTCCGGATCGAGATCGACGGTGCGCCCGGCGACGTGCCGGTCTCGGCGAGGACCCGCAGGGTCTCGGCGACCGACTCCTGGTCCACGAGGCCGTCGTGGGCCACCACGTGGATGCCGGGCGGCGGCGTCCCGCCCTCCACCAGGACGTCCGCGTAGGCCATCAGCTCGACGTCGTCCGCGACGACCGTCCCGAGCTTGCGGAGGGGCTCCAGGGCCCGCGCCGCGGCGTCCGCGTCGTCGCCGTCGAAGGCCACGTGGATCTCCACCGGAGCCTCCGGCCCGCCTGCGAGCGGGTTGGCGAGGTTCGCGATGGACGTGAGCTCCTCCGGCGCGGTGCGGAGGTAGTCCGCCCAGCCCTGGAGCACGGTGGCGGCCTCGGCCGCGGGGAACGAGACCTTGCCGAAGAAGACGCGCGTGGTGCGGTGCGCCGCGAAGTCGAACGACGTCACGACGCCGAAGTTGCCGCCGCCGCCACGGATCGCCCAGAACAGGTCCGGGTGCTCGTCGGCGCTCGCGGTGACGACGCCGCCGTCGGCGGTGACCACCTGGGCGGCCACGACGTTGTCGAGGGCCAGCCCGTACTTGCGGACCTTCCAGCCGATGCCGCCGCTCAGCGTCAGGCCGCCGACGCCGACGCTCCGGGTGTCGCCGGAGGAGATCGCGAGGTCGTGCGGGGCCAGCGCGTCCACGACCTGGCCCCAGGTGGCGCCGCCGCCGATCCGCACGAGGTGGCGCTCGGGGTCGGCAGGGTCGGCGGCGAGCACCTCGACGTCGGCGAGCTCGCCGAGGTCGATCACGATGCCGCCGTCGTTGGTGCTGAAGCCGGGGAAGCTGTGGCCGCCGCCGCGGACCGACAGGGCGAGCCCGGAGTCGGAGGCGAACCGGACGGCTGTCTGCACGTCGCCGACGGTCTTGGGCCGCAGGACGTAGGCCGGGCTGCCCGCGACCAGGCGCGAGCGTGCCACCGACTCGTAGTCGGCGTCGCCCGGCTCGATGAGGTCGCCGCCGAAGTCGCGGCGCAGGGTGTCGAGTGCTGAGGTCATGACGTTCCTTCCAGGCTGGTGTGCCGAACAAAGGTGTCGACTCGCCAGGCCTGGAAGATGTGACCGGAGGGCTGCGTGACCTGGGTCACGCGCCAGGTGGCGCGCCCGCGAGCACCGCCTCGGCCACCACGAGGTCCTCCCACGACATGCCGGTGGTCTTGACGACGAGCGGCCGCGCCGGGTCGGGGCGGACGGCGCCGGTGACGACGTCGCGCATCGGCACCAGGTCCCCGGCCGTCAGGGCGCCGTCCGCGATCGCGAGCACGACGTCGCCCGCCTCGCGCAGCGCGGCGCCCGGGTCCTCGGCGACGACGGTGCCGCGCGCGAGCAGCCTCGCCGGCAGCTCCCGTGCGCCGGGCTCGTGCGAGCCCACCGCGATCACCACGGCCGCGTCCGCGATCAGCGCGGCGTCGAACAGCGGCTGGCGGGCCGACGTCGCGCACACCACGACGTCCGCGGTACGCAGCGCGTCGTCGGAGCCCGGGCCGCCCAGCCGAACGACGGCCGCACCGGCGATCCGCGCGCCCTCTGTCCGGGTGACCCGCCCCGGGTCCCGGACGAGCTGGGTGACCTCGCCCAGCGGCCGGCGCTCGCCCAGGGCGTCCGCGAGCGTCGCGACGTGCCCGTGCGCCTGCGGTCCGGCACCGATGACGGCGACACGGAGCAGGTCGGCGCCGAGCGGGGCCGTGCCCTCCAGCAGCCGGTCCAGCACGACCGCCACCGACACGGCGGGCGTGCGCAGGGTGGTCAGCGCGATGCCGTCCAGCATCGCGACGACGCCGAGCGTGGCGGCGTCGAGCAACAGGTACGAGCCCTGGACGCGGGGCAGCCCGCGGGCGGCGTTGCCCGGGGCGACCGCCGCGACCTTGATCCCGACGTGCGCCCGGTCGCCGCCGCCGTCGGACGGCATGAGCAGCAGCTCGCCGGCCGGCACCGGCACGCCCTGGCGGGGCAGGTCGGCGGCCGGGTCCAGCCCGGCCACCAGGGCGGCGCGGAGGGCGGCGACGGCGTCGGCGGGGGAGCAGGCGGCGGCCACGGCCGCGGCGTCCAGCACGAGGGGCGCGCTCATCGCAGCACGAACCCGGGCACGAGGGTGTCGGCGGGGTCGACCACGAACCGGTGCTCGCCCGTGCGGTATGCCGTGCCGGTGACCTGGGGGATCACGGCGGGCAGGTCGCCCACCCGCGTGGTCCCGACGACGGCGCCCGTGAATGTCGAGCCGACGATCGAGGTGTGCTCCAGCACGGGACCGCCGACGCCGACCCGGCCGTCGTCGGCCAGCACGGCCAGCCGGGCGCACGTGCCCGAACCGCAGGGCGACCGGTCGACCTGGCCGTCCGCGAACACCGTGACGTTGCGCTGGCGCACCGTTCCGTCGGTGTCGACGCCGAGCTCCTCGAACAGGATGGTCCCGTACACGCCGCTCAGGCGCGGGTCGGTGGGGTGGACGGCGCGACCGCCGGCGTCGAGCGCGTGCTTGATCTCGCGCCCCACGGCGATGAGGTCCGCGTAGCTCGCCGGGTCGACCGACAGGCCGAGGCCCGCGGCGTCGACGCTCGCGTAGATCGCGCCGCCGTAGGTCAGGGTCGCCGACGCCTTGCCGCGCGCCGTGGGCACCGCGACGTCGCGGGCCAGCACGTAGCTGGGCACGTTCACGAAGTCGACGCCGACCGTGCGTCCGCCGGCCCGGTGCACGCGCGCGGTGACGCGGCCGGACGGGACGTCCACGACGACGTCGACGGTCCCGTCGTCGGGTGCTGCCACCAGGCCGGTGTCGACGGCCCAGGCGCCGAGCGCGATGGTGCCGTGCCCGCAGGCGGTCGAGAAGCCGTCCTTGTGCCAGAAGAGCACGCCGAGGTGGGCGCCGTCGTCGTCCGGCGGCACGATGAACCCGCCGTACATGTCCGCGTGCCCGCGCGGCTCGGAGCACAGCAGCCGTCGCAGCTCCTGGGCGTCGGGACTCGCCAGGGCGCGGGCGCGGCGGTCGGCCACCGAGTCGCCCGGCAGCGGCACGGGCGGCTCCGCGACGATCCGGAACGGCTCGCCCGCGGTGTGGTAGTCGGTCGTGGCGACGGTCTGCGTGATCACGCGGCCATCCTCGGTCATCCTGGTGGGTGCGTCCACGGGCCAAACGCGCGGCTCAGAGAGCTGGATCGGCCGCCGTGATCGCGCGAGCGGTCCGTGGCGCCTCGACCTCAAGGCTCTTGAGCACGTCGGCGACGGTCGCGCCGTCCGGCCAGGTCGCACTGATGTCGCGAACTATCTGCGTCAGGACTGCGACGTCGGCCTGGGCCAGCCTCAACAGGAACTCGTCAGGATGCTCGGCGCTCACCTCGTGGGGCCGCAAGATCTCCCGGGGGAAGTCCTTGAGGTTCTTCGTGACGACGATCCCCGCGCCAACCTGGATCGCTGCGGCGAGCACGTGCCGGTCGCCGGGGTCAGGAAGGTCGAGCGACTCGATCCGATGCTCGTACCCGGTCACGAGGACATCGGGGATCGCCCGGTTCATCAGGGCCCGTGTCCGCGCCAGCCGCTCCGGAGCAAGATCTGGTCGATTGGCCGCGAGGTTGCGGAAGACCTCGTCCAGGATCTGATCGGTCCACCGCGGCGTCACACGTCGTTCGAGGCCTACCCGGATCAGGACGTCGCGGAGGGTGGACGGGTAGAGCACGTTGGCGTCGTACAGGACGGTCGGTGCGACCGCGGCTGGTGGCATCAGCTGAAGCCGAGCTCGCGGGCCTCCGCGGACAGCGCGTCGGCGGCCGCGCGTCGCTCGGCCTCGTCGGCGCGCATGTACGACACGAGCGACGCAGCCTGCACGCGGCGGTGGCTGCCGACGGTGCGGAACTTGATCTTCCCTGCCTCGAGCAGGCCGATCAGGTACGGACGCGAGACGCGCATCGCATCTGCTGCCTGCTGCGTGGTCAGCTCGGACTGGGTGGGCAGAACGGTCACGCCCTCGCCCTGGGCGAAGGTGGACAGGATCTCGCTGAGGGCGGTCAGGGCGCTTCGGGGCACCACGACGTCACCACCCTCTGCGAAGCGCAGGTGGACCGGGCCTTCGCTGGCCAGGGCGCTCCTGAGATCACGGAGCGCCGACTCGGCGAGCTCGGCGTCGGACGGGTCCGGGACGAACGGCGTCGCTACGGACATCGCATCCTCCATTCGAAGCAGGTGAAACAAACGCAATATTCGAAGAATAAGCGGAGAGCGGGCGGATGGCCAGGGGGTGTTGGCACCGCGCGCGCCGGCTCGCGCCGTGGTGTGCTGAACGAGGCTGTCTGTCTCCTCACATCATGCGCATGCATGTAGTCGCCCGGGGCAACCATGGGATAGGACTGAAGGAGACGGCAGGCGCCGTCGGAACCAACGCAAGGAGTGAGCGCGATGACCAGGGACCGTTTCCAGGGCAAGGTAGCGATCGTCACGGGAGGCGGCAGCGGCATCGGCGCGGAGATCTCCCGCGAGCTCGCCGCCGAGGGAGCCTCCGTGGTCGTGACCGACATCAAGCTGGAGTCTGCGCAGGGTGTGGTGGACCAGATCGTCGCCGCCGGCGGCACCGCGGTGGCCTTCGCACAGAACACGGCCAAGGCCGACGACTCACGCGCCGCCGTGGACTTCGCCGTCGAGCAGTACGGAGCGCTCCACCTCGCGGTGAACAACGCGGGCATCGGCGCGCCGCCCGCCAAGATCGGCGAGTACGACGTCGCGGCGTGGGACCGCGTGCGCGGCGTCGACCTCGACGGCGTCTTCTACGGGCTGCGCTACCAGCTGCCCGCGATGGTCGCGGCCGGCGGCGGCGCGATCGTGAACATGGCCTCCGTGCTCGGCTCGGTCGGCATCGCGGAGAACGCCGCGTACGTGGCGAGCAAGCACGCGCTCGTGGGCCTGACCAAGGTCGCCGCGCTGGAGTACACCGAGCAGGGCGTGCGCACCAACGCCGTCGGCCCGGGCTTCATCGACACCCCGCTCGTCCGGGCCTCGCTGAGCCCGGAGGCGCTCACGGCGCTCGAGAACGAGCACGCCAGCAAGCGGCTCGGCACGGACAAGGAGGTCGCGGCGCTCACGCTGTTCCTGCTCAGCGACGAGGCGTCCTTCATCTCCGGCAGCTACCACCTGGTCGACGGCGGCTATTCGGCGCACTGAGGTAGATGGCAGGGCCGGCGGGGGTCGTGCCGCCGGCCCTTTCCGGGTCCGGCTCGGCTCAGGCCTTGTCCGCGGAGGCGGACGCCGGGGCGTCGTCCGACGTGGGCGCGTCCTCTGGTGTCCGCGCGTCCGTCGGCACGTCCTCCGACGTCGGCGCGTCCGTAGGCTCCGGAGCCTCGGACGGCGCCCCGCCGCCGTCCGCGACCTCCGCGCCGCCCGCCGGGCCTTCCGCTCCGCGGCCTCGGCGTCGTCCTCGAACACGTCGTCGAGCGTCACGACGAACGTCGTGAACAGGGTCACGAGGATCGCGATGACCCACAGCGTCCACTGCAGGGGCGCGAACGGGATCAACGACCCGAGCCACCAGAACAACCAGGCGAGGCCGCCGCCGACCAGGACGATGAGGACCGCCCCGATCACCTTGCCGGCGTCCAGCTTGCGGCGGGGGCGGTCCTTGGTGACGCGCGCGCCGACCGCCCGGCGCGCCGCGCGGGTCGCGAGCTCGTTGACGGCCTTCTCCAAGGCCTCCTTGCCCTCGCCCTCGGGCATGTCCCGGTGGATGGTCACGAGCCGGGCGAGCTTGCGGTCGGTGCCGGGCACCACCCCGAGGAACGCCGCGAACGCCGACACCACGGCGCCGAGCGCGGGCAGCCCCACCGACAGGATCGACACAATCTCCGGGGTGATCACGGCGCAGAGCCTACCCACGCGGAGCTGCCGCCGACGGCACGTCGGGGAGGCAGCTCCACCAAAGGTCGTAAGGGGAGTGTGGTCCTGCGGGCGATGTGTGCCGGCGGCCCGCTCGACAGGGTTGTCTCGTCCGGAAAAACACCCCCGGACCAGACCGAACACCTGCCGAGCGCGAGGAGCGCGACGATGTTCTCGTCCCACGACCACACACCCACCGAGCGGCCCGTCCGCCGCCGCCCCCGAGCACTGGCGGCCCTCGCCCTCCTCGGGGCGCTCGCCCTTGCCGGGGCACCGGCCGCCACGGCCGCTGCACTCCCGGCGGCCCAACAGCCCACGCCGCCTCCGCCGGTCACCGCACCCGCCGGCGAGCACACCCTGGAGCAGTCCGACGTCGACGCCTGGCTCGACGGCCTGCTGCCCGCCGCCCTGGACAGCGGGGAGATCGCCGGCGCCGTCGTCACCGTGGTGCACGACGGCGAGGTGGTCACCACCCGCGGTTACGGCCACGCCGACACGGGCACCACGGGCGGCGAGGCCGTGCCGGTCGACGCCGAGCAGACCCTGTTCCGCCCCGGCTCCGTCTCCAAGCTCTTCACCGCCACGGCGGTGATGCAGCTCGTCGAGAGCGGCGACCTCGACCTGGACACCGACGTCGCCGAGTACCTCGACTTCGACGTGCCGCGCCGGTTCGACGAGCCGATCACGCTCCGGAACCTGCTCACGCACACGGCCGGGTTCGAGGAGCGCGTCGGCGGCCTCATCGGCTTCGGCGACCAGCCGGTCGTGCTCCGCGACGCCCTGGCCGAGGACCCGCCCGAGCAGGTCTACGCGCCCGGCACCGTCCCCGCCTACTCCAACTACGGCAACGCGCTCGCGGGCTACGTCGTCGAACGGGTCAGCGGCGTGCCGTTCGAGGAGTACGTGCAGCGCAACGTCTTCGAGCCGGCCGGGATGACGTCGTCGACCTTCGTGCAGCCGCTGCCGGCCGCGCTCCAGGACCGTGTGTCGCAGGGGTACGCCACGTCGTGGGACGCCCCGGGGCAGTTCGAGATCGTCGGGACGCCGCCGGCCGGCTCGCTCACGTCGTCCGCCCCCGACATGGCGCGCTTCATGCTGGCCCAGCTCGGCGAGCCGGGCACGGGCTCACTGCTGGAGCCGGACACCCTGGACCTGATGCACGCGCCCGCCCTCGACGAGAGCACGCTGGGCGGCCTCGCCGCGGCGCCCCGGATGGCACTCGGGTTCTTCGACGAGAGCCGCAACGGCCACCGGATCATCGGCCACGGCGGCGACACCCAGTTCTTCCACTCGCACCTCCAGCTCTACCCCGAGGAGCGCACGGGCATCTTCGTCTCCATGAACAGCTCGGGCACCGGCGGCTACGCCACCATCCCGCTGCGCGAGGCCGTGCTGCAGGGCTTCACCGACCGCTACTTCCCGGCGGACGACGACGCCGCGGTCACCCCCGCCCCGGGCGTGACCGTCGACCAGGCCACCGCGCGCGAGCACGCCGCGGCCGCTGAGGGCAGCTACGTCTCCTCGCGCGGTGTGCAGAGCAACTTCCTCGCGACCCTCGACGTCCTGAGCCCCACCACGCTCACCGCCACGGAGGACGGCCGCCTGCTCATCACGCCCGGCCCCGGCGCGACCACGCCCGCCCTCTACGAGGAGGTCGAGCCCTGGGTCTGGCGCGAGGTCGACGGCCAGCGCACCCTCGCCATGCGCGTCGCGGACGACCAGGTCCAGGCGATCGTCTACGAGGGTGCCTTCACGCTGCTGCCCGGGCAGCCGGAGCGCGCCCAGGGCGTGGCACTCCCCGTGCTCGCCGTGTCCGCGCTGATCCTGGTGGTGGCCGCCGTGGCGTGGCCGGTCGGCGCGGTCCGCCGCCGGGTGCGCAAGGAGTCGCTGCCGCAGGGCACCGGGCGCGTCACCCGCATCCTGACCAAGATCGCGGCGATCGCCACGGTGCTCGCCCTCGTCGGGTGGGCCGTCACCGTGCAGACCGTGATGAGCCTCCAGGACGTCCCCGAGGCGTCCCTGCGGCAGCTCCAGATCGTCCAGGCGGTCGGCGTGCTCGGCATCGTCCCGGCCGCACTGCAGGTGGTCGGCGCCGTCCGGCACCGGCAGGGCTGGCGCTGGGTCGTGGGCACGGCCCTCGTGATGCTCGCTCTGGTCGGCGTCGCCTGGTTCGCCCTCGAGTTCCGGCTGCTCGCGCCGTCGGTATCGTACTGATCCATGCCCAGGACAGGCGGAGGGCCCGCCACGGACGGCCCCACGGTGCTCGACGACGTGATCCTCCCGGTACGTCCCCGCCGGTTCGACGCGCTGCTAAACCGGCTCGGTCTGACCAGCCTCGTGGCGCGCGACGCGCTCCTGGCGGCCGTGGTCCTGGTCGTGACCGCGGTGCTGCTGGTCGGTCTGTTCGGGTTCGTGGTCGTCGAGGAGGGCCTGACGATCGGCCCGGTGCAGGGGGTGCTGCTGGCGGTCGCCGTGTGCGTCCAGGCGCTGCCGCTCGTCCTGCGCCGGGTCCGCCCGGTCCTGTGCCTCGTCCTCGTCGTGGCCTGCCAGGTGGTCATCACCGCGGTATCGCCCGACGACCTGTCGATCGGCGGCATCCCGCAGTTCATCGCCGGCTACACGGTGGGCACCCTGCTGCCGGTGCGGCGGGCGCTCGCGGTGACGGCGGCGGCGGCCCCGGTCGCGGCGCTCGCCGCGGCGGCCACCGCTCTCGTCACCGGGAACGACTCGCTGGTGCCGGTGCTCAACCACCTCGCCTCGGGCCTGATCAGCTACGTGGTCAGCGCCCTGGTCGGCACCACGGTCGCCACCCGCCGCAACTACACCGAGCTGGTGCGGCTCCGGGCCGCCGAGGTGCTGCGCACGCAGCGCGCGACCACCCAGGCGGCGATCTTCGCCGAGCGGTCGCGCATGGCCCGTGAGCTGCACGACGTCGCGGCGCACCACCTCTCGGGCCTGGTCGTGCAGGCGGCCGCCGTCGAGCGGCAGATCGACAGCGACCCCGAGGCCGCGAAGAAGGGCACCGCCTGGATCCGCGCGCAGGGCAAGGAGACGCTCGACAGCCTGCGGCTCATCGTCGGCGTGCTGCGAGAGCGACCGGGCTCCGGCGGGCCCGGCGAGGACCCGCACGACGCGCCGCCGCCCGGCCTCGACTCCCTCGACGACCTGGTCCGCACGGCGCGCGCCCTGGGCGACACCGTCGACCTGGACCGGGCGGGGCGGCCGCGGCCGCTGGCCCCCATCGCCGACGCCGCGTTCTACCGGGTCGCGCAGGAGTCGCTGTCCAACGCACGCCAGCACGCGCCCGGCGCGGCGGTGCGGACGGCGGTGCGCTTCGGGGAGCGGGAGGTCGAGCTCGAGGTGGTCAACGCACCCGCCGTCGGCCACGGTGCGCGGAACGGAGCGCGGGGCTCGAACGGTGTGGGTAGTCCGGAGCGGGCCGGGATGGGCCTGATCGGCATGCGCGAACGGGCGCAGCTCGTGGGGGCCACGCTCACGACGGGCGCCACGCCGTCCGGCGGGTGGCGGGTGCTGCTCACGCTGCCCGTGCCGCACGAGAGCCGACCGCACGACACTCAAGGGGGACAGGGATGATCAGGGTCATGCTCGTCGACGACCAGGCGGTGGTCCGGGCGGGGTTCCGGTTCCTCCTGGAGCAGGCCGAGGACATCGAGGTGGTCGCCGAGGCGTCCAACGGCCCGGCGGCGGTCGAGCTCGCGCGCCGGCACCACCCCGACGTCGTCTGCATGGACGTGCGCATGCCGGGCGGCGACGGCCTCGCCGCGACCCGGGAGATCGTGGCGCGCGGGTCCGACACCGCCGTGCTCGTCGTGACCACGTTCGACCTCGATGAGTACGTGTTCGGCGCCCTGGAGGCGGGCGCGAGCGGGTTCATCCTCAAGGACTGCGAGCCCGAGGAGCTGATCGACGCCGTCCGCCGGCTCGCCGACGGGCACGGCCTCATCGACCAGGCGGTGACCCGCCGCGTCATCACGGAGTTCGCGCGCCGCACGGCCCCGCCCCGGTCCGCCGCGGACGAGGCCGCGGCCGCGGCCCAGCTCACGGCGCGCGAGGCCGAGATCGTGCGGCAGCTCGCCCGCGGGCTGTCCAACGCCGAGATCGCCCAGGAGCTCGTGGTCGAGACGAGCACCGTGAAGTCGCACCTCGGCCGCGCCATGGCCAAGGTCGGCACCCGCGACCGCCTCCAGACGGTGGTCTGGGCCTACCAGAACGGCCTGGTCCCGGGCTGACCGAGCCTGACCGGCAGCCCGTCCAGGGCGAACGGTGCCGGGTCGAACTCCCCGAACCGCTCCCGGAACTCCGCGGCGCGGCCCGGCCACAGGAGCGTCAGGCGGCCCGAGCGCTCGTCCACGTACCAGCTCCGGCAGCCGCCGCGCAGCCACACCGTCTCCGCCGCGCGGCGGTCGACCTCCGCGGTATACGCCGCCTCGGCCGCCGCCGACACCTCCAGCGGTTCGCCCGTCGCGTCCAGGTGGTCGAGCGCCCCCAGCACGTAGCCGATCTGCGCCTCGATCACCTCCAGGGCCGAGTGGTGGCCGAGCCCCGCGTTGGGGCCGTCCAGCACGAACAGGTTCGGGAACCCGTGCACCACGGTGGAGGCGTGGCTGGTCATGCCGCCCGACCAGTGCTCGGCGAGCGTGCGCCCGTCGCGCCCCGTGACCAGGTGCGCGAACGGCGGGCGGGTGGTCTCGAAGCCCGTGGCCAGCACGATCACGTCCACCTCGTGCCGGGCGCCCGACGCCGCGACCAGCGTGGACCCCTCGACCGCGACGGGAGCGCCCGGCTCCAGCGTCACGTGCGGCTCCTGGAGGGCCGGGTACCAGTCGTCGCTGAACAGCGCGCGCTTGCAGCCCACCGCGTAGTCCGGCGTGAGCAGGGCGCGCAGCGCCGGGTCCGGCACCTGGGCGCGCAGGTGCGCCAGCGCCCGCTCGCGCAGCTCGGCCTCCGCCGTCGTCCCCGCGATCCGCGCGTCGAACAACCGCTCCGCCTCCGCGGCGAGCGCCGCGCGGTCGGGCGGCGCCTCGCCGGGGCCGTACGCCCGGTCCCCGCGCGGCAGCACCCAGGGCGGGGTGCGCTGCAGCACGACGACGGACGCCGCCCGCCGCGCCACCTCCGGCACGAGCTGCACGGCGCTCGCGCCGGTGCCGACCACGGCGACCCGCAGCCCGGCGGGCAGCTCGCGGTCCCAGCGGGCGGAGTGGAACACCCGGCCCGGGAACGTGGCGAGGCCGGGGATCTCGGGCACGCGGGGCTCGCTCAGCCGGCCGACGGCGGTGGCCAGCACCCGCGCCGTCAGCGGCCCGCGCGACGTCGTCAGGCGCCATGTGGCGGCGTCGTCGTCCCAGCGAGCCGACGTGAGGTCCGTGCCGAGGCGCAGGTGCGGGGCCAGGCCCTCGGACCGGACGACGTCGCGTACGTACCCGTGGATCTCCGCGCCCGGCGCGAACACGCGGGACCAGGCGGGCTGCGGCAGGAACGAGTAGGAGTACAGGGCGCTCGGGATGTCGCACGCGACGCCCGGGTAGACGTTGTCGCGCCAGGTGCCGCCCACGTCGTCGGCCCGCTCCAGGACGGTGAAGCCGGTGCGCCCGGCCCGCCGCAGGCGCACGCCGAGCCCGACGCCGGCCAGCCCCGCGCCGACGACCGCCACGTCGACGTCGGGGGCCGGGCCGTCGTGCCTGTCCTGGTACGCCGCCGTCACCCCACCTGCTCGTACGTGGTGGTGCGCTGCCGCACCGGGCGGCCGAGCTCGGCGGCCAGCCGCGTCACGTCGGTCACCGTGAGTTCGCGGCCCTGCTCGGGGCCGGCGTCGGGGTCGAGCGCTCCGTCGAGGAGCACGCCGCCGAGGTCGTCGGCGCCGCCCGCGAGCACGCGCTGCGCGCCGCGCATCCCGAGCTTGGTCCAGGCGGCCTGCACGTGGTCGATGCGGCCCGCGAGCATGAGCCGCGCGACGGCGTGGAGGGCACGGCTCTCGCGCAGGGTCGCGACGCGGGCGCCGGGCACGGGCACCGGCGACTCGGACGGCAGCCACGGCATGGGGATCAGCTCCGTGAACCCGCCGGTCGCGTCCTGGATCCGGGCCAGGGCGCGCAGGTGTCGCACCTGGTCGCGCGCCGACTCGACGTGGCCGTACACGATCGTCGCCGTCGAGCGCAGGCCCGCGGTGTGCGCGGCGGTGACGAGCTCGACCCAGCGCTCGGCGGGGATGTCGGTGCCGCCGGTGAGGAGGTCGCGGACCTGGTCGTCGAGGATGCGCGCGCCCGTGCCCGGCACCGTGTCGACGCCGGCCTCGTGCAGGAGCGGCAGCCAGTCGGCGAGCGGCAGGCCGGCGCGGGCGGCGCCGTCGGCCAGCTCGGCGGGCCGGAACGCGTGCAGGTGCAGCCCGGGGCCGCCCTGCTTCACCGCCCGGGCGAGGTCGAGGTAGGCGTCGGCGCCGCGCGCCGTCGGCGGGAGGCCCTGCACGCACACCTCTGTGGCGCCCAGCGCGACCGCCTCGGCGGCGAGTTCCGCGACCCGCTCGGGCGGCAGGCCAAGCGACGCGTCGATGTTCCGGTTCACGGCGTACGTCACGGCGTCGCCGACCCGCTCGCGGCGCACCTGGTCGGCGAGCGCGGTGAGCTCGTCGAGGTCCGCGCCGTCGGCCCCGAGCAGCTCGACCCACGCGGCGTCGTCCACCCCACCGGAATCACGCTGAACGTCGCTCAACAACGACCCCAACCGCCCTGCTTCGTTGAGTGCTGGGTATTTGCGGGATTCCGGCCCGGAATCCCGCAAATAGCCAGCACTCAACAAAGCGGTAGGGGTGGGCGGGGTGGAGGACGGGAACTCGCCCAGGAGGGCGTCGTGGCGGGCCAGGCCGTAGTCGTCCGCGAGGGCCAGGACCCGGTCGCGGAGCCGGTCGTCGAGCCACTCCGCGCCCGCCCGCGCCTCGCGCAGGTAGTGCGGGTGCGCGGTGAGGCGCTCGCGCAGCGTGTACCCGCCCTCGGCGGTGAGCCGGGCCAGGTCCTCGATGTGCGGCCAGGGCCGCTCCGGGTTCACGTGGTCGGGCGTCAGGGGGCTGACGCCGCCCCAGTCGTCGATGCCGGCGCGCACCAGGAGCTGCAGCTCGGCGGCGTCGGTCAGGTTCGGCGGGGCCTGCACGCGCATCCCCGGGCCGAGCAGCACCCGCGTGACGGCGACTGCGGCGGCGTACTCCTGGGTGCCCAGGTCGGCGGCGCCCATCATGGCCGTTGCTGACTTCGCGCGGAAGTTCTGCACGATCACCTCCTGCACGTGACCGTGCCGGGCGTGCGCGTCGCGCAGCGCGAGGATCGAGTCGACCCGCTCGGCGTAGTTCTCGCCGATGCCGAGCAGCACGCCGGTGGTGAACGGGATGCGGGAGCGGCCGGCGTCGTCGATCACGCGCAGCCGCAGCGCCGGGTCCTTGTCGGGGGAGCCGAAGTGCGCCTCGCCCTTCTCGGTCCACAGCCGCGACGACGTGGTCTCCAGCATCATGCCCATCGACGGGCCGACCGGCTTGAGCCGCTGCAGCTCCGCCCACGACATCACGCCCGGGTTGAGGTGGGGCAGCAGCCCCGTCTCGTCGAGGATGAGCCGGGCCATGTGACCCACGTAGTCGAGCGTCGAGGCGTAGCCGTGGTCGTCGAGCCACTGCCGGGCCACCGGCCAGCGGTTCTCCGGGCGGTCGCCGAGCGTGAGCAGCGCCTCCTTGCAGCCCAGCGCGGCACCCTGCCGGGCGACGTCGAGCACCTCCTCGGCCGACATGTACGGCGAGATGCCGGCCTTGGCGAGCTTGCCCGGTGTCTGCACGAAGATGCAGTAGTGGCACCGGTCCTGGCACAGGTGCGTCAGCGGGACGAACACCTTGCGCGAGTAGGTGAGGACGCCGGGCCGGCCGGCCTCCGTCAGGCCCTGGTCGCGGAGCGCCCCGGCGACGGCGAGCAGCCGGTCGAGGTCGGCACCGCGGGCGTGCAGCAGCACCTCGGCGTCCGCGCGCGTCTCGGCGTCGGGCCTGGTCGGCGCGCTGCCGCCGTCCGCCTCCAGCCGGTCGAGGGCCGCGGCCAGGACGCCGGGGTCCGGGGGCTGCGGCTGGTCGTCGGGGCGCGCGGGCATGCGCAGTGTCAGGGGAACAGTCATGAGCCCACCTCGGGTGCGGGAACCGGATCGCGATGGTCCGGAGGGGACCGCCCGACACTATGTCATCGCGTGGTCACCCCACCTCGGCGAGGGTGCCCTCCTCGGCGGTCACGAGGGAGGCGATGGTCGCGAAGAACCGAGCGATCCCGGGCAGGTTGGCGCCCTTCGCGCGCGACGCCGCGTAGTCCTCCGACGTGCGCCACTCGACGATGTCGAGCCACTCGTCGTCCGGCAGCTGCACGAGGCGCGCCCCGAGAAACCCGGTGCGGTCGGCCTCGAAGTCGGCGAGCATCCCTGGCCGTGCCGCCAGCATCGCGTCGATCCTCTCGGGCAGCACCCGGAATCGGGTCAGCTCCACGGACGTGCTCATCGTGTCTCCTGGGGTGTACGGGTGGTTGTTCGCGCTCACCGTAGGACACAAAGGGGGTCATCCGGCTGCATGCGCGGTGTGGGAATCCCGGATATCACCCGCTCGATCATCTTGCTAGCGTCCCAGGGACCAGCAGACGGGCAATGCCGCCGGTCTGCTCCGGCTCCTGACCGACTGAGGTGGTCTCCCATGGTTCTCCGCCGCGCACCGATCATCGTCGCCGTCGCCACGGCCGCGCTCCTGGCGACAGGGGCGGCCGTCGTGCCCGCCCTCGGGGTCACTTCCGTGGCCGTCCAGGAGGCGCGGACGGCGGCCCGGCCCGCCGCGGCGCCCGCCGCCGTAGCGCCGGCGTCCGCACCGGAGGCCGCGCCCGACGCCACCACCCCCGTCGAGGCGAACGGTCAGCTCAGCGTCTGCGGCGTGCGTCTGTGCAACGAGCAGGGCAAGCCGATCCAGCTGCGCGGCATGAGCACGCACGGCACCCAGTGGTACTCGCAGTGCGTGGACGACGCGTCGCTCGACACCCTCGCGTACGACTGGAACGCCGACGTCGTGCGGATCTCGACCTACGTGCAGGAGGACGGGTACGAGACCGACCCGGCGCGATTCACCGCGCTGGTCAACCAGTACATCGACATGCTCACCGCGCGCGGCCTGTACGCCATCGTGGACTGGCACATGCTCGACCCGGGCGACCCGAACTTCAACCTGCAACGCGCCAAGACGTTCTTCACCGCGATCGCCGAGCGGAACAACGGCAAGAACAACATCATCTACGAGGTCGCGAACGAGCCCAACGGGGTGTCGTGGCAGACCATCAAGGGCTACCACGAGCAGATCGTCCCGGTGGTCCGCGCCAAGGACCCGGACGCCGTCATCCTGCTCGGCACCCGCGCCTGGTCCTCGCTGGGCGTCTCCGACGGCGCGAGCGAGTCCGAGGTCGTGAACAACCCGGTCAACGCCTCGAACGTCATGTACACGTTCCACTTCTACGCGGCGTCGCACGACCAGGAGTACCTGGACACCCTGTCCCGCGCCGCCGACCGGATCCCGATGTTCATCACCGAGTTCGGCACCCAGGACTACGCCGGTGAGGGCGCCAACGACTTCGCCATGGCGCAGCGGTACCTCGACCTCGCGGCGCAGAAGAAGATCAGCTGGGTCAACTGGAACTTCTCCGACGACCACCGCTCGGGCGCCGTCTTCATCGAGGGCACCTGCGGCAACGGCAACTACGGGACGGGGCGGCTCAAGGAGGCCGGCACCTGGATCCGCGACCGGATCCGCACGGCGGACGACTTCTAGGCGGCACGGGGCGTCGCTCCGGCCGGCAAGGCACACGCAGCACAGGGGTGTCGGGTCGGCTGAACTTCGAGCGGCCTGGCCCCGCCTTGTTCGGCCCTGCCGAACTATTCGGAAGAGCCGAATCAGGCGGGGCTGACGTGTACGAGGTTCAGCCCACCCGGCACCCCTCACCTTCGTGCAGTGCACCCCCGGAGGGAGGTACGAGAAGATCGTCCGATGCGCATCCTCCAGCTCCCGGCACGGGAGATCACGCGGTTCGGCAGCACCGGCGTCGACATGGACTTCCTGCCCCAGGTGCCCGACGCCGGGCGCACCACCGTGAACGTCGCCCGGATCGTCGCGGGCGGCACGCTGGGGGAGCACCCGGCGACGTCGCTCCAGGTGTTCGCGGTCCTCGCCGGCGAGGGCGTCGTCACGTCGAAGGGCGCCGACGGCGACGCCGAGGAGCGCTGGGAGATCGAGCCCGGCCAGGCCGCGGTCTGGGAGCCGGGGGAGATCCACGCGACCACCGCGACCACGGACCTGCTCGCCGTGATCGTCGAGACCACGGCCGACGAGCTGCTCTTCCGCGAACACAAGGTGCTGCACGGCCCGCCCGTCGACTGACCCCCGACCTCACACGAGCGGCGCCGGCACGGGCAGATCCCGCAGCCAGGGCGCGAACTGCTCGGCCACCTCGGCCGCGACCGCCGCCGCGTCGCGCGTCCCGTCCACCTCGATCACCGGCACGCCGAGCCGCCGCGCGTTCCGCACCGCGTCGTCGGCGATCAGGCGGTCCCGGGCGATGCGGTTGGCCTGGGCGAGCGCCGGGTCGCTGACCGGGGCGTCCACGGCGAGGGCGCGCGGCACGGTGCGGAGCTGGTGCTGCCGGAACTCCTCCGAGGGCACGAGGATGACCATGCGCCGCGGCGAGTCGACCAGCGGCACCACCAGCTCGGGCCGCAGGCCCCAGCCCTCGGCGATCGCGGGGCGGCCGGTGAACCAGGCGCGCAGGTCGTCCAGCACCCATTCGAACCGCTCCGGGAAGTCGGCCAGCACCTGGGCCGCCAGCGCCGCGGGGCCGTGGTTGACCCACATGTCCTCGACGTCCGGGTCCGCCACCGGCTGCCCGTGCGCGACCCGGTGTGCGATCCACCGGTCCTGGTGGCCACGTGACGCGTGGTAGTCGTAGTGGTAGGCCGTCAGCCCGTGCCGAGCGGCGACCAGGTCGGCGACCGTGGTCTTGCCGGCCCACTGCGCGCCGCCGATCCACAGCATGCGGCCCAGGCTGCCGTGCGGGTCCCAGATCTCTGACATCGCTGTCCTCCCGGTGCGGACGATGCCCCTCACCACCCGCCCCACGAGTGTCCTACGCTCCCTCCATGGTGCTCACCGTGTCCGTCATCGGCGCCGGACCCGCCGGCCTCTCCGCCGCTGCCGCCCTCAAGGCCCGCGGCGCCGACGTCACCGTGCTCGAGAAGTCGGAGCACGTCGGCAATGCCTGGCGCCACCACTACGACCGCCTCCACCTGCACACCACGCGCGGGCTGTCCAAGCTGCCGGGCCTCGCGATCCCGCGGGAGTACGGCCGCTGGGTCGCCCGGGACGACGTCGTCCGCTACCTGGAGGCGTACGCCGTCCATCACGACCTGAAGGTCGAGCACGGCGTCGAGGTCACGCGCCTCGACCGGCCCGCCGGCGAGCGCGCGGGCGGCAGCGCGGACCGCCGCTGGACGATCACCACCACGGACGGCACGCGCACCGCGGACGCCGTCGTGATCGCCACGGGCTACAACCACACCCCGCACGTACCGGACTGGCCTGGCCAGGACGGGTTCACCGGCGAGGTCGTGCACGCGAGCCGGTACCGCAACCCCGCCCCCTACGCGGGCAAGCACGTGCTCGTGGCGGGCGTGGGCAACACGGGCGCCGAGATCGCGCACGACCTCGTCGACGGCGGCGCCGCGAGCGTCCACCTCGCCGTCCGCACGCCGCCGCACATCGTGCCGCGCAACCAGGGTCCGTGGGCCGCGCAGTACACCGGCGTCCTGGTGCGCCACCTGCCCGACCGCCTCGTCGACACCGTCGGCGTCGCCGTCCGCAGGGCCAGCATCCCGGACCTGTCCAACCTTGGGCTGCCGATCCCCGACGTCGGCATCGCGAGCCGCGTCGCCCAGGGGTCCGTCCCCCTGCAGGACGTCGGCATCGTCGCCGCAGTCCTGGCCGGCACCGTGCGCGTCGTCCCCGCCATCGAGCGGTTCGACGGCGGCGAGGTGGTCCTGTCCGACGGCGCCCGGCTCGCCCCCGACGTCGTGCTGGCCGCGACCGGGTACCGGCGCTCGCTCGAACCCGTCGTGGGCCACCTCGGCGTGCTCGGCGACCGCGGCAAGCCCCTCGCGACCAACGGCCGCCCGGCCGCGCCCGGCCTCTACTTCACGGGCTTCACCAACCCGATCAGCGGCATGCTGCTGGAGATGGCGGCCGACGCCCGCCGGATCGCGCGGAACGCGACCCGGGGCAGGTAGGCGGATCCGACACGACGTATCGATTCGGTCGAAATGCTTGACACCTCGACCTCCGACCGGCAGCGTCCGCCGCATGAGCCGCCGAACGACCCTTGCCACAGCCGCCGCAGCGCTCGTGGCACTGACCCTCGGCGCGTGCGCGCCGTCCGCGGACAGCCCCGAGCCGGGCGCGGCGGCAGGGGAGGGGTGCGACGGCGACGCGGTGGCGCTCGACGTCTGGTCGTGGCGGACCGAGGACGTCAAGACGTACGAGCAGATCTTCGACGTCTTCGAGCAGGCCAACCCGTGCATCACGGTGAACTTCCAGGCCCACCTCAACACCGAGTACGACCAGATCCTGCGCACCGGCCTGACCGGGTCGGACGGCCCCGACATCGCGCAGGTGCGCTCCTACGGCCTGCTCCAGCCGCTCGTCGAGGGCGGCAACCTGGAGCCGCTGGAGGACGTCGTCCCGGCGCTCGCGGACTTCGACGACGCGATCCTCGACGGCTCGCGTGGCCGTGAGGACGGCGCCGTCTACGGCGTGCCGCTGGCCAGCCAGACGATCCAGGTCTACTACAACACCGCGATCTTCGAGGAGCACGGCCTTCAGGAGCCCGAGACCTGGGACGACTTCATCGCGCTGAACGACACGCTCCTGGAGCACGACGTGACGCCGCTCGCGGTCGGCGCGCGCGACGGCTGGTTCGTGCCGACCGTGCACGACGCCCTGACGGCGGCCCAGTATGGCGGCGCCGACTTCCAGCAGGCCCTGCGCGACGGCGCGACGGACTTCACGGACCCGGCCTACGTGGACTCGATCCAGACGCTCAAGGACCTTCAGCAGTACATGCCCGACGACGTGACCGGCGTGCCGTACACCGACGCGCAGGTGCTGTTCACCTCGGAGCAGGCCGCGATGTTCGCCGGCGGCTCGTACGAGCTGGCGTTCTTCCAGGACGCCAACCCCGACCTCGACCTCGGCGTCTTCCAGGTGCCCCCGCCGCCCGGCTCGGCCCTGGACCACCCGGTCAGCGCCGGCTACGCGGACGGGAGCTGGGGGCTGTCGTCGGCGACGGAGCACCCCGAGGAGGCCGAGACGCTGCTGAACTGGCTGGCCACGCCCGAGTTCGGGCAGCTCGTGGCCGACGAGCTCAAGCAGTTCTCGCCGATCCCCGGCGTCGAGTTCTCCGACCCCCTGCAGCAGGAGATGTGGGACCTGTACCAGGAGAACCCCGCGCCGTACCTGCTGCTCGTGGACTACCGCTACGGCGACCCCGTCGGCACGGACCTGATGGGTGAGGCGGGCCAGAAGCTCTTCCTCGGCGACACCGACGCCGAGGGTGCCGCCGACGTGATCCAGGACGGCCTGTCGGCCTGGTGGACGCCGGGCGAGTGAGCCGCCGCCGTCGAGCCGCGGCACTGCCCACGCCGGTCGCACTGCTCTTCATCCTGCCTGCCGCGGTGCTGTTCGCCGTCTTCGTGCTCTACCCGATGGCGACGGCGCTGACCTACTCGCTGTTCTCCTGGCGCGGCACCGCGCAGGACGCGTTCGTCGGGCTGGACAACTTCGTCGCGCTGTTCACCACCGAGCCCTACCGCAGCCAGCTCCCGCGGGCCTTCGGGCACAACGCGCTCCTGTTCGCCGGGGCCATGGTGGTGCAGAACTCGCTCGGCCTCCTGCTGGCCTACGTGCTGCACCGGCGGGGCCGCCTGCGGCGCCTGTTCCAGGTGCTGTACACGATGCCGTACCTGGTCTCGCCGCTGGTGGTCGGCTACCTCTGGTCGCTGCTGCTGTCGCCGCTCTTCGGCCCGGTCAACGCCGCGCTGCGCGCCGTCGGCCTCGACGCGGTGGCCCAGCCCTGGCTCGGCGACCCCGACACCGCCCTCTGGGTCGTCGTCCTGGTCACCGCCTGGCAGTGGGTCGGGTTCCCGCTCCTGGTCTACGGCGCCGCCCTCGGCGCGCTCGACCCGACGCTGGAGGAGGCCGCCATGCTCGACGGCGCGACCTCCCGCCAGCGCTTCTGGCACGTGACGCTGCCCTTGCTGACGCCGGTGATCGGCACCGTGAGCGTGCTGACGTTCATCTTCTCCATGGAGGCGTTCCCGATCCCGTACGCCCTGGGCGGGTCCAGCGGCAGCCCGGCCGGCGCCACCGACGTCATGTCGCTCCTCTTCTACCGGACGGCGTTCCACTCGGGGGCGTCCAACGCCATCGGCATCTCGTCGGCGGTCGCCATCGTGCTCTTCGTCGTGATCGTCGGGGTCTCGGTGGCGTTCACGCGCTGGTTCCGCGGCGTCGAACGGCGGCTGACGTGAGGCGGGCCGCCGTCGGCACGCTGCTGTGGGGCTACGCCGCCGTCGCGCTGCTGCCCCTGCTGATCATGGTGTGGAACTCGTTCCGGACCGACCAGGAGCTCGTGGTGGAGCCGCTCGGCCTGCCGCACAGCCCGTCCCTGGACGCGTACCGGGAGGCGTGGGTCGAGGCGTCGTTCTCCACCTACTTCGTCAACTCGGTGCTGGTCACCACGGTCTCCGTGGTGCTGTCGACGGCGGTCTCCCTGTTGGCCGCGTACGCGCTGGCGCGGTCACGCTCGCGCCTGATGACCGTGATCGAGCAGGTCTTCGTCTCGGGCCTGATGATGCCCGTGTTCCTCATGATCGTGCCGATCTTCTACCTGCTGGACACGATCGGCCTCGCGTCGACCCGCACCGGGCTGATCCTGGTCTACTCGGCCGTCTCCATCCCGTTCTCGGTGTTCGTGCTGGCCACGTTCCTGCGGCAGCTCCCGGACGAGCTGGAGGACGCCGCCCGGATCGACGGCGCCGGCCCGCTGCGCACCTTCTGGTCGGTGCTGCTGCCGCTCGTGCGGCCCGCGGTCGCCACCGTGGTGGTCTTCCGCTTCGTGCCCATCTGGAACGACTTCTTCTACCCGCTGATCCTCGTGCGCGACCGGACGCAGTACACGCTGCCGGTGGGCCTGACCACCTTCTTCGGGGAGTACCAGACGTCGTGGTCCACCCTGTTCGCCGGCCTCGTCATCGCGACGCTGCCGCTGGTGGTGCTGTTCCTCGTCGCGACGCGGCAGATCGTGGCGGGTCTCACCGCCGGCATGGGCCGGTGACGGCGCGCGCGGCTTGCGCTCTCGGCTGACAACCGCGGCCCGCGGGCCCGGCTGTGGGAGGGTGGAGGGTGTGCGGCACGCCACCGGCCTGCATTCGGCGCCTGTGGCCGTGAGGCGTACTATTGACGGGTTGCCCGTGCGCCTGTCGTACGTCGCTGTCAGCGAGCAGCCGCAACTACAGCAGAGCATCCCCGCGCCACCCGGGACGCAGTACGCCGGCGTGCGCGCACCCCCGACATTCTGGAGACCATCGAAGTGAAGAGCGCCGTCGAGACCTTGGAGCCCACCAAGGTCAAGCTGACCGTCGAGGTGGACTACGACGAGCTCAAGCCGAGCATCGATCACGCCTACGAGCACATCGCGGAGCAGGTGAACGTCCCGGGGTTCCGCAAGGGCAAGGTTCCCCCGCGCATCATCGAGCAGCGGGTCGGCTGGGGCGCCGTGATCGAGCACGCCGTGAACGACGGGCTCTCCGGTTTCTACCGTGACGCGCTCGGCGAGACCGACCTGCGTCCGCTCGCCCAGCCCGAGGTCGACGTGACCGAGGTCCCGGCCAAGGCCGGCGAGGGCCAGCTGAAGTTCACGGCCGAGGTCGAGGTGCGCCCCGAGATCGAGCTCCCGGAGCTCTCCGACGTCGAGCTGACCGTCGACTCCACCGTGGTGACCGACGAGGACGTCACCGAGCGCCTGGACGCCCTGCGCGAGCGCTTCGGCACCCTCGTGGGCGTCGACCGCCCGGCCGTCGAGGGCGACTACGTCGTCATCGACCTGAAGGCCGTCATCGGTGACGAGGAGGTCGACTCCGTGTCGGGCGTCTCGTACCAGATCGGCTCCGGCAACATGCTCGAGGGGCTGGACGAGGCCCTGACCGGCCTGTCCGGCGGCGAGACCACCACCTTCAAGGCGCCGCTCGCCGGTGGCGACCACGAGGGCCAGGACGCCGACGTGACCGTCACCGCGACGTCGGTCAAGCAGCGCGACCTGCCCGAGGTGGATGACGACTTCGCCCAGCTCGCCTCGGAGTTCGACACGCTGGAGGAGCTGACGGAGGACCTGAAGACCCAGGTCGCCGGCATCAAGACCTCCAACCAGGCCGTCACCGCGCGTGACGCCCTCATGGAGAAGCTCCTGGAGACCGTCGAGGTCCCCGTGCCGACCGGCGTGGTCGAGGCCGAGGTGCACCGTCACCTCGAGTCCGAGAGCCGCCTGGAGGACGACGAGCACCGCGCCGAGGTCAAGGAGGACGCGACCAAGGCGATCAAGAACCAGATCCTGCTCGACACCCTCGCCGAGAAGCTCAAGGTGCAGGTGAGCCAGGGCGAGCTCGTCGAGTACCTGGTGAGCGCCTCGCAGCAGTACGGCATGGAGCCGAGCGAGTTCATCAAGACCCTCGAGCAGGGCGGTCAGATCCCCGCCATGGTCGGCGAGGTCGCGCGCTCGAAGGCCCTCGCGGTCGCGCTGCGCCAGATCGAGGTCAAGGACTCCGACGGCAACGTCGTGGACCTGAGCGAGTTCATCGGCTCGGACGAGGCCGACGAGGCCCAGGCCGCCCTGAGCGACGCCGTGGCGCAGGCCCAGGAGGCCGCCGACGCCGAGGAGCCCGAGGGCACCGACGCCGAGACGTCGGAGCCCGCGAAGGCCTGACGCACCCCCGGCCCGCCAGGGCCGGGAGGTCGGGCCGGGCCGGGGTGATGGCCTGCTGGAGGAGGCCGTTCAGGGCGCCCGCGCCGGCCGGGCCGCGGTGCATGGG
>NZ_JBHWZO010000044.1:0-29775 GCF_042728455.1 Promicromonospora sp. NPDC060204 | reverse complement strand
GCTTTCGACTGTCCGAAAGCGAAGAAACCCGGGCCTCAAAGGTGAGCTGCGAGTCAGGCCAAGCCGTCAGCAGACGCCGTCGGCCGAGCCGTCAGCAGCCGTCAGGCTCAGCCATCAACCCCAACCGTCACGCGCAGTCCGCCGCCGCGTAGCCCGCCGTCAGGCCGGACCCGCCGAGCGTCGAGACGGTGACGCTTCCCGCCTCCAGCGCCGTGGACTTCGTGCTGACCACGGCCGACCCGGTACGCCCGGGCGCGACGTCGCGCACCACGCGCGTGCCGAACGGCGTCCGGATCTCGATGTCCGCCTTCCGGTCACCGAGGTTCCGCACCGTGGTCACGAGCTGGGCCTTGTCGGGTCCGACGCACCGCGCCGCCACCTCGGGCACGACGGCGGTGGTGCGCGCCCCGACCCCCAGCGCCGGGATCTTGAGGTACGAGCCGGGCGTCGCGAACGTCAGCCGCACGGCCGACGCCCAGACCGGCTCGAACTCCACCGACACCGGCGTCCCGGTCGCGCCCGGCACCACGTCCTGGGCCGTGGTCGGGTGCCACGTGCCCGTGGCGTCGCGGTACTCGACACCCACGTGCGCGATCGTGCCCTCGGTGCTCGTGAAGCCGATCCGGTCCACGGCGCGCGGCTGACCCGGCTCGACCGTGAACGTCACCTCGTCCCGGCCGGCGCTCCCGGACCACGTGGACCAGGACGTCGCCGCGTTCCCGTCGCACGCGTTGGCCGCCGGCAGGGTCTCCCACTCCGTCTGGTGGAAGCTCGCCGAGACAGTGGTGCCGTCGGCGCGGCAGAGGTCCTCGACGTCGTCCACTCCCCAGACCTGCACCTCCGAGACGGACTGCCACGTGTTGGTCGCCGTCGTCAGCCGCAGGCGCAGGCCGTTCGTGCGCGGCAGGTCCGAGACGTCGAGGGTCGCGACCGGGGCGGACGACGCCACGTCCTGGGCGAGGTCGACGCTGACGTCCGTCGTCGTCCACGCGCCCGACGCGTCCAGGTACTCCGCCACGACCGTGGACGGCCAGGTCGCGCCCGAACCGTCCTTGTAGGTGTGCACCACCACCTCGGTCAGGTCCTGCGTGAGCGGCCAGGTGAACGACAGCCAGCTGTTGCGCGGGTAGCCCGACGACGTCCAGTCGTCCCAGCCCTTGCCCTTGACGTTGCCGTCGACCACGGTCGGCGCGAGGTTCGCCCGGCTGGACGCCGCCACGGACGCGCCGGGCGCGAGGTTGGCGACGCCGTCCTCGTGCACCTCGACGGTGCGCGTGAAGGTGCGGCCCGCGGTGAACCCGTCGCCGGCGGCGAGCGTGCCGGTGATCGTCTGCGTGCCGCGCTCGTCGAACGACGTCGCGCTCCAGGTCACCGCGACGTCCGTCGTGACGCCATCGACCTCGACCGGGACGGCGTCGGGCAGGGTGGCGCCGAAGTCCACGCCGGGCGCGACCTGGTCGGGCACGCCGTCCTCGACCACGCGCCAGATCTCCGTGCCCGTGCCCTTGTCGTCCCAGTAGCTCTCGTCCCAGCCGGCGCCCCAGCGCGCCGGGTCCTCGGTGGCGGGGTTGCGCATCTCGGCGCGGCCGTTCTCGCCGATCGTGACCGGGAGCCAGACGTAGTTCGAGTTCGCGGCCCCGGCGTTCCACCGGTCCCCCATGTAGACGAACCGGCCGCCGCCGAGGTCGAGCACGTTGGTCGACTGCGAGCCGAAGGTGGTGCGGCGCGTGTCGCCGACGGACAGCAGGCCGTCGCCACCCTCGGGGATCGCGTTGTAGGCGACGTTCTCGTGCGGGTCGCCCGCCTCGACGCCGCGGATCCAGGAGCCCAGGATGCTGTCGGCCGTGTAGTAGGTCTGCGGGTTCGGGGCCCAGCCCGTCGCGCCGGAGGCCACCGCGTAGTACTTGCCGCCGTGCTGGAACAGCGCGGGTGCCTCCAGCACGCCGCACTCCTTGACGATCTGGAAGTCCTCGCCGCGCACCGGCGCGGCGGCGGTGCCGTCCGCGAACAGGTACGGGAAGCGGCCGTCCTCCGAGTACTGCCCGGCGTCCGCCATGTCGACGTCGGTGGTGTGCGTGACGTTCGTGTAGTCGGCGTCGAGCTCGGCGATGTAGAGGGATCGGTTCTCCTCGGAGGAGTAGACGATGTATGCCGTGCCGTCGTCGTCCTGGAACACCGTCATGTCCCGCGCCTGCCCGGGCACCGCGGCGGAGATGCACGCCTGGTAGTTGGTCCGGTTCGGCATCCGGTACACGCCCGTCATCTTGAACGGCCCGGTGGGGCTGTCCGAGACCGCGACGCCCGCCATCGAGCGCGCGTACATGCTGCCGCCCACGGTGCGCTGCCCGTCGGAGTGCCACCACAGCACCCACTGGTTCGTCCGCTCGTTGAACAGGACCTTGGGGCGCTCGAAGATCGTCGTGTAGTCGGCGGCCTCGTTGGTGTTCAGGTGGTAGTTCACCTCGGCGATGCGGTCCACGCGGGGCTCGCCGGCGTCGTCGACCGTGTCGTAGAGGGCGTCGAAGTAGTCCGACTCCAGCTCCGCCGCGTTCGACACCGAGCGCAGGACGACGCCCTCGTCGGTCCAGTTCCTCGTGTCGTACGACTTGTACGCGTGCACGCCCGGGCTTCCGTAGTAGCCGTTGCTGCGGTCCTCGCCGTACCAGTAGTAGACGGTCTGCCCCGCCTCCTGGCCCTGGACGACGGACCCGGCGTCGACGCCAAGTGCCTCGGCCGAGACCGACACGACCTGGCCGCCGTGGGCCTGGATGTGGTTGCCGGCGGTGTCGAGCCAGGACGGCGTGAAGTAGTCGGCGGCGCCCGAGCCGGGGTCGAGGATGGGCGGGTAGGTGGTGTAGGCGTCGGCCGCTGCCCCGGGTGCGGCGTCGGACGCCGCGGCAGGTGCGGCGGCGGCAGGTACGGCCGCCGGCGCGGCGTCGCGCACGGCCGTCTGCGCGACGGCGGGCAGCGCCGGGAGGGCGAGCGTCGCGGCCAGGGCGACGGCAAGCGCCGGGCGAACGGGTACCGAACGCGACGGTGCCGGGCGAGCTGGTAATGCGGAGGGGCTGGTGCGCCGAGCGCGGCGAAGTCCCATGTCCGTCTCCTTCATCCTCGAAGTCTGTGGACGCACGAGGACGGACGGCGCCGGCCTCGCGGAACGCGACCCTGCGTTCCGGCGGGCCCTGCGGGACCGCCGCGCAACAGGCTGGCACCCGCGAAATGTTCACGTCAACAAGATGTCCGAAAGTGATCGACTCGGGCACAGGATCCGGCGGCAGGTATCGCCGTCGCGGGCCGACGCCGCGGGACGCCGTCGTCCCCGCCCGGACCGCCTCAGCCGTGCGCGAGCAGCTTGAGCCCCACCACGCCGACCGCGAGCGCCGCGAGCACGCCGAGCGCCAGGATGCGGGCGAGCCACGGCAGCTTGGTGCGGCGGATGCCGAGCCAGGCGATGAGCACCAGGGTGGCGATGAGCACGCCGACGCCCACGCGCAGCGCGGTGGTGACCTCCCACCAGCCGAGGCCGGCGGCGGCCAGGGCGAGCAGCGGGATGACGAGCGTCAGGAGGGCGCCGCCGCTGGTCCGGGTCATGGCGCCGAGGTGGTGCCGGTCGGGGAACCCGCCGTGCGCGGCGAGGTGGGAGATGAGCTCGGCGAGCCAGGCGGCGGCCACGGTGCCGACGGCGGTGATGGTCAGCGACGCCGCGGCGGTCCCGGCGCCGAGCCCGTGCGCGTGGGCCAGCAGGGTGAGGATGACGGCGAGCGAGGCGAACGTGACGTAGACGCGCTCGCGCAGGCGCTCGGCGAAGTCCTCCCGCTCCTCGGGGGTGAGCGTCGCGGGGTCGGAGTGCGGGTCCGGGTGCGGGTGTGCGGCGCGGCGCGAGGTGCTCATGCGGCCATTCTCCCGTGCCGCAACCGTGCCGGCCTCGCGCTGCCCACGTGCTGCTCCCGTGCCGCCCCGGCGTGTGTCACCACAGGTCGTCGCGGTCGTCCGCCGCCAATTCCCCTACCCTCTCGTCAGGACACCGACCGGACGAGGGAGCCCGAGCATGTCGAACGACGCACCACAGGTGATCGCGATCACCGGGGCGGCGGGCCGGATCGGCCGCGCGATCACCCCGCTCCTGCGACGAGCGGGGCGGGAGCTGCGGCTGCTGGACCGGGAGGTGCCCGCCGAGCGCGACGAGCGGGACCGGTGGTTCGCGGCTGACATCACCGAGACGGGCGCCCTGGACGAGGCGTTCCGGGGAGCGGACCTGGTGGTGCACCTCGCGGCCCATCCCTGGGAGCGGCCGTGGCCCGAGATCATCGCCGTGAACATCGACGGCACCCAGCGGACGCTGGAGGCGGCGCACGTCGCGGGCGTGCCGCGCGTGCTGTTCGCGAGCTCGATCCACGCGGTGGGGTACGCGACGCCCGCCGAGGCCGGCGCCGTCGACGAGCTGCACCCGCGGCCCGACACGTTCTACGGCATGAGCAAGGCCGCCGGCGAGGCCCTGGGCAGCGTCTACGCCGACCGGTTCGGCATGACCGTGGTGAGCGCGCGGATCTGCGCATTCAGCACCGACGTCGCGGGGGGCCACTCGGTCGCCCTGTGGCTCTCCCCCGCCGACGCCGCCCGGCTGGTCGAGGCCGTGGCCGCGCTCGACCGGCCCGGGCACCACGTGGTCTGGGGCGTCTCCGACAACGGGCCGGGCTGGTTCCCGCTCGGCCCCGGGCACGCGATCGGCTTCCACCCGCAGGACGACGCGGTGCGCCGGGCGACCGAGCGCGACGGCGTCGCACCGCCGGAGCCGGAGCGCGACAGGATTCTCGCGGGGATCTTCGCCGACGAGGACCACCCGCTGGGCGGCGAGTGGTGACCGGCCGACCTCAGCCGTGGGCGGCCAGGTGGGCGGGTCGCTCGGCCCCGGCCGGCCAGTCCCGCAGCGCCGTCGGCGCGATGCGGGCGTCGGGACCGGGCAGGAGCGCGCGGCGGTCGACCACGCCGCCGAAGTAGGTGGCATCCGGGTCGCGGACGACGGCGTGGGACGCGCCCAGCCGGGACAGCGCCACGCGCACGAACGTGTCGAGCTCGTACTGGTCGGGGCCCGCCAGGTCGAGGTCGGTCATGCCCGGCGGCGCGCTCACGAGCCGGACGAGCTCGGCGGCGACGTCCGACCCCGCGACCGGCTGCACCAGCAGCGGGGCGATCAGGGCGGGCCCGCCCTCCGGCGCCGTCGAGGCCCGGGCGATGGCCGGCGCGAACTCGAAGAACTGGGTCGCGTGCAGGATGGTGCAGTGCGCGTAGCCGCCGCGGACGGCGTCCTCCAGCCGCACCTTGGCCGCGTAGAACGGGACGTCGGGCGCCCGGTCCGACCCGACGATGGACAGCATGACGTGGTGCCGCACGCCCGCCTCGCCCTCGTACCGCGTGACGTTCTCCCCGGCCCGGTCGAAGAACTCACCGATCCGGGCGGGGTCCAGCGAGCCGGGCTTGGCGGTGTCGACCACGACCTGGGCGCCGTCCAGCGCCTCGCGCAGGCCCTGCCCCGTGACCAGGTCGACGCCGCTCGCGCGCGACGCGACGCGGACGTCGTCGCCCCGCGCCCGCAGGAGCCGGACCACCTGGGTGCCGATGGTGCCGGTGCCGCCCAGCACGACGATCGTCGTCATCCTCGACTCCCCTCGGGCCGTTCCAAGAAATCCATCGTGTACCGGGAGCCGGCAATCGGCTTGTCGGGTGGCTCTAGAGTCGTGCCGTGTCCGACGAACGCACCACGCCGAGCACCACCCCGCCCGCCTGGCGGCCGACCGGTCTGAACTGGGCCGACGGCGCCGCGGCGCTGGAGTGGCTCTCCCCCGCCGGCGCGACCCGGCGCAGCGCGCTGGACGTCGGGGCGCGGCTCGGGCTGCGGGTCGGCGCCGACCGGCGGTGCCTCGGGCTGTGGTGGGACGGGCGCCGCGTGCCGTGCGTCGCGGGGGCGCGGATCGACCCCGCGGCGAAGTCGGGCCAGTGCGAGTCGTGCGCCGCGATCGCCCGCACCCGGTCCGTCGCGACCGACACCGCGCTGGACGACCCGCGGGAGTTCCGCGTGTACCTCGCCCACCACGGCAGCGTGATCAAGGCCGGCATCACCGCCTCGGCGCGTGGGCCTGCCCGCCTCCTGGAGCAGGGCGCGCTGTCGTCGCTGTTCCTCTCGGCGGGCACGCTGGTCTCGGCCCGGCGGTGCGAGGCCCTGCTCACCGCGGCGCTCGGCCTGCCGCAGCAGGTGCACACCGCGCGCAAGCGGGCGGCCCGGTGGGCGCCGGGGACGCCGGCGTCGCGCGCGGCCGAGCTTTCCGCCGTCGTCGGGAAGGCGGCCGGGCTGGACTGGCCGCCGGGGCAGGCGTGGGCGCCGACCTCGGCGCTGGACCATACCCCTACATACGGGCTGCCCGAGGGCGGGTTGGCGCCGGCGCGGCAGCTCGATCCGCTGCGGCCAGGGACGACTGTCACGGGCGAGGTGATGTGTCGGATCGGGCGGGATGTGTACTTGAGTGCGCCGGGTGTCGCGGCGACGGGGGTCGCGACGGCGGGCGGCTTGCTTCTGGTCGACACCGGCCTGCTGGAGGGCTGGGACCTGACCCGGGCCGATCCGGCAGAGGCGGGGACGGCGAGCGCCTCGCCCGTCAGCGCGCCGGGCGGGACGGGTGCCGGCGTGGAGCAGGACGCGCTCTTCTGAGCCGGCGCGCCGAACCGATGTCGCGCTCCGAGGCGGCACTGGTCCGGTGCCGCCGCCGTCAGAGGCGCAGCAGGTCCCGGGCCAGGCCCTCGCGCAGGCCCTCCGGCGGGTCGACGTAGCCCTCCGGGTACAGGGCCTCGGGGAACCCGCCGGCCGCGAACGCGTTGTTGAGGTCGTCGACGAACCAGAGCGTCGGGCCGACCAGCCCGTCCACGCCGACACCCGGGAGCTGGATCCCGTACGGACCGTCGCCGCTGATGTTGGCCTTGTGCAGCGCGTCCGGGGCGAAGTCGAGCTGGTAGTCGTCGCTCGGGTCGGCGTCCGGGCCGAAGCCCGTCAGCTCCGTCTCGAAGTACTCGCGCGCGCCACCCCCGTACGCGACGTGCTCGAACTCGACCACGAGCGGGTCCGCGAGCACGCTCTCGGGCCACCGCGGGTACTCGCCCACGAGCCAGACGTCCCCGACCTGGCGGATCCACGCCGACACCGTCATCGGGAACGGCGCGAACGTCTCCTCCAGCCAGTCGGCCAGGTCGGCGGCGCCGTCCGACGGCGGGAGATGCGCCGGCCGGGGCGTCATCGCGTCGTCGTTCTGCGCGGCGACGAACCCGTCGGCCTGGAGCCGGTCGACGATCGTCTCCACGTTCCGGCGCGCCCGGGTCGCCATCTCGCGGGCCACCGCCTGGGCGTCCTCGCGGTGCGGCTCGTCGAACGCGGTCAGTCCCAGGGCGCGCAGGTCGCGCCACACGTCGTCGTGCTCGCCGGCCTGGTACCGGGCGAAGTAACTGGTCACGGGGGCATCCTGGCAGAACCCGGGGCTTCGGTGTGCCGGGCGAGCGGGTCGCTCCCGGGGCGACAACGGGGCCAACCGTCCGGCCGCGCTAAGCCTGCACACGGTCCCCCGACCGCCGCCGCATCTTGATGTAGTTGCCGCAGCCCGCCATGGAGCACCAGCGCCGCGCGTGGTTGCGGGAGGCGTCGTAGAACGCCCAGCGGCAGGTGTCGCGCGCGCAGACCTTGAGCCGTTCCCACTCGCCGGCCGCCTCGCTGCGGCGGACGGCGTCGAGCACCCCGGCGATCCCGCGCTCGAAGGGGCTGCCCGCGGCGGTGAGCCGCAGCCCGCCGTCGGCGTCGAACGAGACGCGCAGCGGGAGGTGGGCGAGCTCGGCGTCGAGCGCACGACGGGCCGCGCCGTCGTCGTCCGCCTCGTGCCCGGCATGGCCGAGCAGCACCGCGCGCAGTCCCTCGCGGATCCGGCGCGCGGCGGCGACGTCGTCCGCCGTCATGCGGGCGCTCGCCGGGACGAGCCCGCGCGCGGCGAACCAGTCGCGCAGGGCGGTCGCGCTGTCGAGGCTCTCGGCGTCCTCCTGCGGCTCGTAGCTGTTCACGAAGTCGCGCACGAGCCCGGGCGACGGCGGCGCCCACGTGTCGAAGCCGTTCTCCTCGAGCTGCATGACACCAGCGTAATGGGTTGACCGGTGTCGGTGCCGTAGGCAACCATGACACCGGCAAACCGCTGACGGTGGTGTACAACGATGTGCAGGGGGCATGATGACGAAGGCGGCGACGGTGCGGCGCACGGGACTGCTGATCGTGGCGCTCGGGCTGCTCACGACGCTCGGGCCGCTCTCGATCGACCTCTACCTCCCCGCCTTCCCCGCGCTGCAGCGCGAGTTCGGCGCCGACGACGGCGCCGTCCAGCTCACCCTCGCCGGCATGACCGTGGGCCTCGCGCTCGGCAACCTGGTCACGGGTGCGTGGAGCGACCGGGTCGGACGACGCCGGCCGCTCCTGCTCGCCTCCGCCCTGCACGTGGCAGTGACCGTCGCGTGCGCGGCGGCCCCGACGCTGGAGGCCCTGGCCGCGCTGCGCGTCGTCCAGGGTGTCGCGGCCGCCGGCAGCTCGGTGCTCGTGCTCGCGATCGCGCGGGACGTCAGCGACGGACCCGGGCTCGTGCGCCTGGTCTCGCGCATCACCCTGATCACGACGACGGTCCCGCTGCTCGCGCCGGTCGCGGGCGCGGCGCTGCTGCCGCTGGTGGGCTGGCGCGGGATCTTCGGGGTGCTCGGGGCGTTCTCGGCGGCGGTGCTCGTGGTGACGGTGATGGTGGTGCCGGAGACGCACATGGTGGGTCAGGGTGGTCGGGCGGACGCCGACGACTCGGCGGAGCGGAACGACTTGACCGTTCGGGGCGGCATGGCCGGTCGGGGCAGCTCGGCGAAGCGAGGCGGCTCGGCCGACCGGAACGGCTCGGCCGACCGCGGCACCCGCGCCCGCCTCCGCGCCGTGCTCCGCGACCCCGGCTTCCGCACGGCAACCCTGCTCGGCGCGATGACCTACGCCGGCGTCTACGCCTACGTCGCGGCGTCGCCGCTCCTGCTCCAGGACGTGCACGGCCTGACTGCCGGCCAGTTCGCGGCGGTGTTCCTGGCCAACTCGCTCGGCCTCGTGGTCGGGGTGCAGGCCAGCGCGTCGCTGCAGCGGCGTCGTCCGAACGCGCCCGTACTGATCGGGTTCGCGGCGCTGACCGCCGTCGCCGCGCTCGCGATCGTCCCGCTGGAACGGGCCGGGGCCGGCCTGTCCGGACTGCTCCCGTGCCTGTGGCTCTTCGTCGCGGGCTGCGGCGGCTGCTTCGCGGGCGCTGCGGGCCGCGCGCTGCGCGACCAGTCCGCGCAGGCCGGCACCGCGACCTCCCTCTACGGCTTCGGCACCTTCGCCGCGGCGGGGCTGATCGCCCCGGTCGCGGGCCTGATCGGCCTGCACGACGCCGCGCCGATCGCCGGGGTGCTGACCGCGACGGCGCTCGTCGGGACGACGTCGGCGGTGCTGCTCCGCCGTCAGGACCGGCGGGCGGTACTGCCGCCGGGCAGAGCGTGAGCCCCGCCCGGGCGCCCGCCGCTCTGCTGGCCGGGCCTGAACCTCGACCCACTCTGCTTGAACCGCGCCCCGCTCGGGGCCAGGCCTGAGCCTCGCCCCACCCCCCCTCCTCGAACCGCGCCCCGCTCGAACCCCACCCGGGAGAGCACGGCCTAGACCCTTTCCCAGCGACCCCCTGGATACCGGCCCGTCCCGGGCCGCCGCCCCAACCCTGTCTGGAGACCCGCACCGTGTTCGACCTGCCCGAGCTTCGCCGTCACATCCCCCTCGCGGTCGCCCTCGGCGTGGACTCGATCGGCACCGGCATCAGCGGCCCGCTGCTCCTTCTCTTCCTGACCCGCGTCGCCGACATCCCGCTCCAGCAGGCCGGACTCACCCTCTCGGCGACCTTCGCGGTCGCGCTGGTCGTGCCCGCGCTGGTCGGCCAGATCGTGCCAAGGCTGGGCGGACGGAACATCCTGATCGCCGCGCAGGTGCTCCAGGCCGCCGGACTCGGCGGGCTGCTGATCGCCCGCGACCTGCCGGCCGTCGCCGCCTGCACCCTCGTGGCGGCGATCGGGCAGCGGGCGTTCTGGTCGTCGGTCTTCTCCGTCATCGCGGACGCCTCGGACTCGGGCCCCGCCGAGGACAAGGACCGCTGGTTCGCGTTCACCAACATGGTGCAGGCCACGGGCTACGCGCTCGGCGCGCTGACGGCGGGCGCCCTCCTGCTCATCCCGGGCGACCTGCCGTACCTGCTGGCGATCGGCACCAACGCGGTCTGCTTCGTGGTCTCCGCGGTCCTGCTCCTGGGCGATCGCTCGGGCCGACGGACCGGCGCCGCGGACGCCGCCACCCCGGTTCGCGCCCACCGCATACCGACGCTCCCGTACCTCGGCCTCATCGGTGTGGCCTCGCTGTTCGCGTTCTGCAGCACGATCCTGGGGTCGGGCCTCGGCGTGTACGTGGTCGACGGCCTGGCGGCACCCGCGGCCGTCGTCGGACCGCTTCTCGCGATCAACACGATCCTCAACGCGCTGGGCCAGGCCCTCGCTGTTCGGCTCACCCGCCGCCGCTCCCGCGTCACCGTCATGGTGATCGCGGGGATCATCTGGTCCGTGTGGGGCGTGTGCACGGCGGCGCTCGGCCTCGCGCCCGCGAGCCTGATCATCCCGGGCCTGGCGCTGTCGGTGCTGGTCTACTCGGTCGCCGAGCTGCTGCACGGCCCGCGCTCGCTCGCCTACGCCGCCGACGCCGCGCCGCCCGGCCAGCGCAGCACGTACCTGTCGTGGTTCCAGTACAGCTTCGCGCTCGCCAACATCGCGGCCCCGGGCGTCTTCGCCGCCACCTTCGGCGTCGACCCGGGCCTGCCGTGGATCGTCACGTCGGTCGTGGCGCTGGTCGCGTGCGTGGGGCTGGTGCTGGTCGCGCGGGTGCTGCCGCGGGAGGCGGCGCGACCGTGACGGTGCCGGTATTTCGTTCGTCCGTCCCTTCTGACCGCTGACATCATGACGGCGTGCTTGCCACCTCCGAGATCACGGACCGCCTGGCCGACGGACTGGCCGCCGTCCATTCTCGCGGTGCCATGTCGACGGCAGCGCTGGAGGACTGGCTGTCGTCGATCTCCGCGCGTGAGCTGCTCCAGGTCGATCAGGCGGCGCGAAGCTGGCGGTACGGGAACACCCTCGGGCCGTCATCGACGTGGAACCCCCGCGCACTTCGTCAATCCGGGCCTGTCGGCGCGGCGCTGGCGAGCATGCACGACGACGGCCACGTGCGCGAGGCCGCGGTCCACCTCCTGTCGCAGTTGGACGCCGTACTGGCCGACCGGATGCTCGCCGCCCGCCTGAGCGACCACGTGCGACCCGTCCGAGAGGCTGCCGTCAAGGCGCTGCTCGGCAGGACGTCGCTCGCACAGGCGGACCACATCATGCCCGTGCTGCAGCTCATCGAAGGACGCGTGCGCGGCGCCGAGGTGCTGCCCCTCTATCTGCACGCGCTGTCCGCCGTGCATGGAGAGGCTGCGCTGTGGTCGCGGCTGCGCCTGTCGACCAGCCGGGAGGTGCGCCGCGCCGCGTTCAAGCAGAGCCTCATCAATGGGCTGCTGGTGACTGGCGACGCCGTCGCCGCCCTCTCGCGTGAGCACGACCGCGTGGTGCAGAGTCTTCTCGCTCGTTCCATCGCCGACACCGCGGCACCCGACGTCATCGCAAGCGCCCTCCTGCACGACCGGTCTCCCCACAGCCGAGTGCTCGGGCTCGTCCGGCTGTCCGCCGACCTGCTCCAACCGGCCGACGTCGAGAGACTGCTGGTCGACCCCGGAGAACTGGTGCGCATGTGGGCGCGCCAGCGGTGGCAAGAGCAGGGCAGGGACACGCTCGCGGTGTACCGGGCCGCTACACAGATGTCCGGACCAGCCAGGATGCGCGCTCGCGCCTACCGCGGTCTGGTCGAGGCCGGGGGCAGCGTCGACCACACGGTAGTGCTCGACCTGGTCCGCAGCGCTGAACCACCCTTGCAGAAGGCCGGCCTGCGCCTGCTCGCCAATGACACGCAGGCGACCGACGCGCCCTTGCTGCTCCACACCCTGCGGACCGGCACCGCCCGCGTCGCGCGACTCGCTTCCGAGGCGCTCCTGGAGGTGCCATCCGCCTGGTCCGACGACGACTTATGGCCGCTGACGACCTCGGCCGCACCCGAGCTCCGACGCCGGGCGTGGTGGCTCAAGCGCGGCCGCAGCGGCTGGGACGAGACGATCGCCGACCTGGAGATCATGCTCGACGATGACCCGGACCTCGCCGCGCTCGGCCGCAACATGGCCATGCCTCAGTTCGCGCTTCCCACCGAGTCACAGCGAAGCCAGCTCCTCGACCTGCTTCCCCAGGTCTGGCCCTCGAACTGGCGCAGCAGCCGTGTCGCCTTCGCCGCGGGCCTGAGGGAGGACGCGTGACCTCGGCCTGGTGGGGTGGCCCGGTACGGTGCTCACCGTGAGCCTGCTCCTGGACCCCGACTACGACGTTGCGACCCACACCTGTGACTGCGGAAGCCTGCACGAGCGGGTCACAGGGTTCGTCAACCACGAGGTAACCGGGGCCTTCGCGATCTTCTACGCCGACTGTGTGCACCACGGCGGGGAGCACGAGGCGTACATCGACGTGATCCTCGACGACCAGTTCGACCCCGACAGCCCGACCACGGTGGTCGGTGACCGCGTCACCTTCAGCTGCCGGTACGGCTTCATCGAGGGCCACGGCTACGCGTGCTCCCTCGTGACTCCACCCGGTGACTGCTCGAACGCCCTCCGGGGAGCTCAGCTCTCCCGTGAAGAGGCGCTGCAGCACGAGTGGCTTCCGCGGTTCTGGGACGTCGTCGACCTGATCATCGAGAAGGACCCGACCGTGCGGAAGCACTTCGGTCTCGACCCGCAGTGAGGCCCCGGGGCGCCCGCGACGCTCGTCCGCGCTGCCGGGCTCTTGACGTCGGATCTCAGCGTGGATGGAAGGACAGCAGGTCGGCCCGCATCCGCTCGGTCTGGGGCTGCGGTCCGTAGACCCGGTCGCGGGCGTCCAGCGCCCGCAGTACCCAGCTGCGGCCGACGTCGTCGATCTGGCCGGTCAGGCGCAGCAGCGCGAAGCCGGCGCCGATGGTGAAGTCGACCATGTCGACGTCGTCCTCGCCGAGGCCCGCCACGACGGCAGCCTCGTCCTCGAACCACTCGGGGTCGATCTGCGCCAGGGTGGTGCTGCCGTCCAGCTCGTCGATCCGCTTTGCCGCCTCGACGACCGTGTCCCACCCCTCGTCGTTGCCGAACGGAGCGAAGTCATCGCCCTGGTCGTCGTAGATCAGGTCGCGGAAGTGCGCGGCGAAAGCCGGGTGCTTCGGTCCGAGGTCCTCGTCGTCGTCGGCTGCCGCGTCCTCGAGGTCGGGGCGGTCAGTCACCGGTACCCCCACCTGCTGCACCGACCAGTGCGGCCGACCCCAGGGCCTGCCGCAGGTCCTCGATCGACGCCTCGACCTTGCCGAGCCATTCGCGCAACGACTGTTCGCTGGCCTCCTGCCACAGCTCGTAGACCTCGGAACCGGCACCGAGCACCCGGTCCGTCTGCTCCAGCAGCCAGGCGGCACGCTCGTCGTCGAGCACGTCCCGGGCCGCATCCACGGCGTCGGCCTGCGGCAGCTCGCGCAGCCCGCGCGCGGCCAGCGCCACCTCGATGAGAGCGAGGACGGCGGCGCCGGCGTCACTCTCGATGTAGTCGCCCCGCAGCTCGTCGGCCAGGTCGGCGAACGAGAGCTGGCGGTCCGCGAGCGCCCCCAGCGCGTCCATCGCACTGTCGTTGCCGAGGATCTCGGTGCTCCATGTACCCATGGCGAGGAACGTACGCGGAGCCACTGACACTCAGCCCGCCCGTATCAGCTCCCGGAGCCAGCCGATGCTGGCCTCGGCCTGCACCCGCTGGAACTGGCGCAGGTGAGGGATGCCGGGCGGCGGCTCCTGCAGCGACCCGTGCACGAAGTACGCGGCCAGCACTGCGGCCCAGGTCACCACGGCCTCGGGGTCGGTTCCGACCGGGAGCGGGGTCCGCTCCAGCACCTCCGACGGCGCGGGGCCGCCCAGCGCGTGCATGGCCGGCAGCATGCCGACCAGGTCGAGGAAGGCGGCGCCCCGCGCTGCGTGCGGCCAGTCGACCACGACGCCCCGCGGCTGCTCGTCCGGGCCGAGGATCAGCACGTTGTCCGCCCGGAAGTCGGCGTGCACCAGCCGGTCGCCCGCGAACGCCTCGGCCTGCCGATCGGAGGCGGCGACCTGCGCGATCAGGTCGACATGCTCGGCGAACCACGGGTCGTACGTCGCGAGCCCCTGCGGACGTTCGTCGGCCAAGGCCTGCGCCTCGGGCCAGGTGTGGTCGCCGAGGTCGGGAAACACGTCGCCGTCGGGCGCCGAATGCTCACCGATCTCCAGGGCGAGGCGGGCCAGCAGACCGACGTCGTCGAGGTCCCACGGGTTGGTGCGCACCGCGCGGCCGTGCACGGGCTCAAAGGCGAGGACGGCCCACTGCTCGGGTTCCGCGGGCGTGTCCGGGCCGGCTGTTGCGTCGGGACCAACGACGGCGGTGTCCCCGTCGTCCGGCCGGACGACGTCGGCGCTCCCCCCGTCGTCCGACACGTCGAGCGACCACAGGAAAGCGGGCGACGGCACGCCCGCGGGCAGGCTGGCGGCCTTGGCCGCCTCCTTGCGGTGCAATCGCAGCGCCCTGGCCTGGCCGGGGGCGGCGGTCTTGACGAAGACTGGGCCCCGCTCGGTCGTGAGCACGCTGGCCAGGCCCGGCGAGAATCCGCCGTCGTGCGAGACCCAGGAGGTGACCTTCGCGCCGAGGCGCGCCTCGATCGCCGTCCGGATCGAGGCGGGCAGGTCGGGCCAGGTGGGGCGCACGCGGGTCATGCCAGTGCAGCCTGCCGGAGCAGGCGACACGGCACCAACGGAATTTCTGGACGGACTTCGTCAGAAGACGACGGCAGAGAACCAGTCGAACCCGACCTCGCCGTTGCGCTGGATGAAGATGCTCGCGAAGCCCTCGTTCGTCGTCCTGACGCCGACCGGAACCGTGAGCGGGATGGAGCTCTGCCCCACGGTGAGCACGGCTGGGCTGTTCGTGCCCGAGATGCGCACCGTGCCCGCCGAGAAGACCTGGAGGGTCACGTTGACGGTGCGTGCCTGGTTCGGCGGGAACTTGAAGAGATAGACGATGTGGTACGGGTTGTGCGAGGAGAAGCTCGGCAGCCGGTGGTAGGCGGGCTCCGCCTCGGTGTTGATAAGGCAGTCCTGGACGTACATGCCGAGCACCCGCCCGGCCGAGAGCCTGCGGCGGGACTGGCGTGGGTTGAGCTGCCCGATCGGTGTGATGTCGAGGGCGGTGGCGTCCTCGTCCTCCTCCTCGACGAAGGTCGCGGCCAGGTTTGTGCCGTCGCGTTCGGCCTCGTAGAGGACGTCGCGCACGGGTCGCCCCTCCCCCAGGTCGACCAGTCCGGCCGCCGTGAGCTGGTCGAGCACGTCGCCGTCGGCACGGGCCGAGGTGATCTCTCTCAGCCGGGTGAGCGGGTCGGTCTCCGTGTGGGTCTCATCAGACATGATCGCTCCTCGTCGAGCGTCGCCCGCGGCTCTCTTTTGTTGCCGCGGATTCCTGACATCTCGATCGTAAGAGCGTTACTGCGCGGGTTTCTCGGCGAGGCGGGTGTGTCCACCCCTTCCGGTCGCCAGACACCATGCCTCTACGACGACGGCTGCAGCAGAGCCCTCAGACGATCGCCGATCGGCCCCTCGCGCCAGCTCTTGTCGTAGAAGCTGACCTGGATCCGCTGCAGGGCCGGGTGGCCGGCGGCTGCCTTGGGGACGCGGGTCGGCTTGCCCGCCGCGTCGACGAAGGTGACGACGGGGTTGGCGAGCACGAGTTCGTCAGCAAGAAGGCCCTGGCGACGCTTACGGTCGATCCCCACCACCTCGGACCAAGGCGCCTCGATCCTGTAGGCGTCGCGCTGGACCGTCACGCCGGACTCCGAGACCGTGAGCGTCCTATTGCGCACCCGCCGGTACATCCGGATCGCCAACACCATGGACACGGCGATGTAGACGACGGCCAGCGCGACGAGGACCGGCTGCTGCGTCGTGATCAGCACCAGCGAGATTGCGGCCGTGAGAATCGGGATCGGCAGAACAAGGAGAACGGCGAGGTCCTGTCGGATCCGGTAGACGGTCACGGCTCGGAGCGTAGTGGACGTCTTCCGCTTCTAGTGCCGCGGAATCCTGATCGCTCGATCGTCAGGGCGCCTTGCTCACCCTTCCCGACTGCCGGACAGGCCGGCGTCGTCGACGGCCCGTTCGAGGGCGTCGACGGACTGGTCGAGGATGTCGCGCAGCAGGCGGGCCTTGTGCAGGGCGTTGCGCGCCTCGGCCGGGGTGTCGGCGTCGAGGTCGAGCGTGACGACGCGGCCGCAGTCAGCGATGGTCAGGCGTGCGCGGACGCGCTTGGCCTGATCGTCGTCGGTGTATCCAGGTTCGGTGGTGATGTCGGCCAGCGCGTACGCGCCGGCGTGGTGGCCGCGGCGGTTCAGGAAGGTGCGGCGGTAGAAGCGTCGGAACGCCATGGGTACCTCGTCTCAGGACAACTCCCGCCTGAGTGGGCGGGGTTGGTACCCGCCTGTGCTGCTCACCATGTTTGAACTGTAGGTCGGTGGTGGCGGGCGTTGCACGGGAATTCGCCGGCTCGTGGTCCTGCTTCCGATGGCGGTCCACCACCTCTGCTGGTTCTCTCCAGTCATGACACTCGTCGTGGTGGGCGCGATCCTGTTCCTGGCGGGCACGGCGGGTGCCTTCGTCGCTGCCCGACCCCGGGACGGCGTCCCCGCCGCCGGCTGGTACCCGGACCCAAGCACCCGCGCGGCCCGGCAGCGATTCTGGGACAGCCGCGCCTGGACCGGCGAGGTGGCCGACGGCGGCCCGGCCTCAGCACGCGGTCGGCACTTCCACGGACAGTTCTGGGGCCCGTGGGTCTGGTACCTCGTGGCGGCCGTCGTCGTCCTGATGGCCGGGTCGGTCGTGTACCAGTCGTCGGGAAACATCCACGTCATGGGCGTGGCCAGCCTGCTCGGCATGGCCGGCGTCTGCTGGGCCTTCTACCGGTTCGTGAACCGCCAGCTCGCGCTGGACGACGTCGTCGGCCCGGTCACGGTCCTGGCGGTGGCCGTCGGTACCAGCGGCGCCGTCCTGCTGGTCGCGGCGAACATCAACTCGTGGATCATCAACGACGCCGGGATCGCGGCGGCGACAGCGTGGGTCGGCGTCGTCGAGGAGGGGACCAAGCTCCTGGTGCCGCTGCTCCTCTTCGTGGTGGGCCGGTACCGCGACCCGCGCGCCGGCATAGCGGTGGGCCTTGCCTCCGGCTTCGGCTTCGCGATCACCGAGACCACCCAGTACGCGTATCAGACGGCGTCGGCGTCGGGGCCGAACTTCTGCGGGACAGGTGTTCTGGACGCCACGCCCGCGGCGGTGGTGCAGGAGCAGATCTTCCGGGTGTTCACCGTCTCGCCGCTGCACTGGCTGTGGACCGGCATCGCCGCGGCGATCGCCTGGCGGCTGTGGCACCTGTACGGATGGCGCGGTACGTGGGGTGCGCTGGGCGGGATCGCACTGGTGATGGTGGTGCACTCGCTCAATGACAGCTCGGCGACGGCGTTCTGCGACGATCCGGCCGCAAGTAGTGGTGCGGCGGTGCTGCGGTGGGTGCTGGTGGTGGTGATGTACGTGGTGTTCCGGGCGTGGGCGCGGAAGTCGGTGCCGCCGCAGCTGGTGGGGGTGGTCAGTCGGGGGTGGGTGCCTCGGCGGCTGCCCCGTGGCCACGGCTCGTGATGTCGTACTCCGCCTCAGCGAACCAGGTACCGCGGGACGTGGGCCTGGATGTGAGCTCGGACAACTGCCTGGTCCCCAAGGGGCACTGCCCGCTTGGGCAGCCAGTAGATGAGTGAGGCCAGTCCGTTGGGCACATAGACGTAGTACGCCTCGTTCGTCTCCAGGGCGCGCGTGGCTACGTTCCATGTGAAGGCTTGGCTGCCACTCGGGCCCTCGTGACGGAAGCCCTCGCTGTCCAGCGTCGCGTGCACGGGTTCGCGGTTCTGCGACTTGCGCCAGGCGGACCGGCCGCCGAAGGGCGCGTAGCCGAAGGCGACCAGGGTGGTCAGGGCGGCGACCATGACGAATGGCAGGAGCGTTGGCGCGTCGAGGGCAGGTTGGCCGTCGTCGTGGACGAGGAAGAAGCCCATCAGGACGGCAAGTGCGAGCAGCGCGAGCATCACCCAAGCGAGCGTCTTCAGCCTCCGCACCTGCGGCATGCTGCGGAGGAGGTTGGCGTAGTCCGACTGTGCGGGCCCGAAGTCGTACGCTGCCGCGAAGGTGGTGCTGGCCGTGTTCGGGCGGTGGTCGTCTGGTGTCACGCGGCGCAGCGTAACCATGGAGGACTGGCCGATTGGCTAGCTGGCGGGGTGAATGTGCGGGTGAGGTGAGTTGAACAGCGCCTCGCGGTGCTGGGCGCTAGACCGATCACTGCCACGCTGTTCACGACCCGTGTGCCAGCATTACGGCATGTCAGAGAGCGTGTTCTTCGCCGATCTCCAGATGGCCGACCTCGTGCTGGACAGGGTTTACCAGGGTGGGTCGAAGGGGAACATGGGAGACGATCCCATCGGAAAGCTCCTCCCGGTGGGCAACCAGGGTGGTTTCCGATACAAGGGCAGCGTCGACAAGCACGATGTAGGTCTCGTCGTCCTGTACACCTCGGGCGAAGAGACGGACTGGCCTGACCAGCTCGACCCGACCACAGGCGACTTCACGTACTACGGCGACAACCGCAAGCCCGGACGCGGTCTCCACGAGACGCACAGGAAGGGCAACCTCCTCCTGCGAGACATCTTTGACTGGTCGCGCGGCGGCGCTACCGACAGAGCAGCGGTGCCGCCCCTCCTCTTGTTCCAGAAGTCGTCGGGCAGGGACGTCGTCTTCCGCGGGCTTCTCGCCCCGGGCTCACCTCGCCTGGAAAGCGACGAGGAACTCGTCGCGGTCTGGCGCACGACGCGGGACTTAAGATTCCAGAACTACCGCGCCCACTTCACCATGCTGAACACGCCAACCATCACCCGCTCATGGATCGACCAGATCCTCGCGCGCGACCCGCTCGGAGACGCCTGCCCACCAGAGTGGCGGGCCTGGGTGCAGAGCCGGTCCTACCGCACCCTTGAAGCACCGAGGACGATCGCGATCCGCACCAAGGAGGAGCAGCTCCCGCTGGCTGCAGACCTGTGGATCCTCAAAACCATCTACGAACACTTCAGCCACGACCCGATCCAGTTCGAGCACTTCGCGGCGAGTGTCTGGGCACGGTTCGACAGCAACGTCGAAGCAGTCGAGGTCACCCGCCCGAGCCGGGACGGCGGCCGTGACGCGCTCGGGACGTATCGGCTGGGTCCTCTGACAGACCCGGTCAGGCTCCAATTCGCGCTCGAAGCCAAGTGCTACGGGCTCGACACCGGTGTTGGCGTGAAGATGATCAGCCGCCTCATCTCACGGCTCAAGCACCGGGAGTTCGGCGTCTTCGTGACGACGTCGTTCATCAGCCCGCAGGCGTACACCGAGATCCGTGAGGATCAGCATCCGGTCGTGTTCATCACCGGGCGGGACATCGTCGAGTCCATGAAGCGGCGCAGCTTGATGCGACCCGAGGCGTTGGAGGCATTCCTCAGTGCAGAGTACCCCGTCGAGCGCAGCGTCGTCGAGGCAGCTCTCAAGGACAGATTGACCTCAAAAGAGCCGGCGCCGAAGGTGTGATTCGCCGGTGCGGTGCTCCGGGCTTTAGCGCGTCACGCAGTGCGGAGTGCATGGCCGCTGACACCGCGAGCAGGACCTAGAGGACCTGGTGAGCAGAGCCTCGCGCCGACCTCACGACGGTCACGGAGCAACTAGAAGTTGACCATGTGGTTCGGAGGCGCTGGATCGTTGAAATTCTGCGGTTTCTAGTCTAGCCGGGACGGGGCGCGCCTGCTGCGTGCCACTAGGAACAGCTGCCGCGGTTGGTCTATGAATCCGAGCGGAACGTAGCAGGCATCTGCGAGTCGTTGCGTGTCTCGTCCGGCACCGCGACGCGCGCGGTGGTCGAGAACGCCCCCCGCGCCTCGTCATACGAGCGATGGGTCAACTCCAGCGCAAGATGTAGGGCCGCGAGTCGGTGTTTCAACTCGCGATCCCGTCACGGATGACCGACACCGGACGCCCGCAATCGTCGGGCGCTCCAGTCGCTGTGGGTGTCGGTGCAAGGAGCAGACGGGCTCAAGCATGCAACCGCTAGACGCCAAGCTTGCCCTGCGCTCCCGCCTCACGAACGTCGACCAAAGTGCGATATACGCGCACCGAATCCTCCGCGCCGCCCTCCGTCACGATCTCGAATGTCGCGACTACGTCCAAGTCCTTCTGTTGCGACAGTCGAACTACGCGCACGAGCAATGCGTCCGTGTGCACTACTGCCGAGAAGCCCCGGCGAGAATCAGCTGGGCTGAAATAGATCACCCCAAGCGAATACTTGAAACCATCGATCGTACCGACGATCGACTCGCGCGCTGGGTCGCTTGGGGCGAACTTAAGCACGCTCTTTAGCCGCGCCACACCGCGCTGGGTTACCGTCACATCCTCTTCGGAATACCGGCGCTGGCGCACAGTACCGGCAACTTCCCAGCCTGCCTTGAGCATCTCGGTGCTTGCCGACTCAAGCAGTGACCTAGCTCTTGCCGGAAGCTCTCGCACCAAAGCAGGAAGCAGCTCGTCGTCTGCAGCGTCTGACGTCGTCGATGCATGCGTAAGTATGCCTGCAATGCGTCGCAAGGCCGTTGAGTCGGCAGTACTCACAGGAAGATCCTCGAATGCCGGCCGACCTTTGTCCGTAGGAATGCCGGGCGCGCGCAGGACTACACGCACGGAACCTGGCGCAAGTGCGTCGATCAAAAGGTTCTCTGGGTAGCGAGCAGCCCCTGCAACATCCTTGGCAACCGCGCTCGTCGCTTGACTGATGCGCTGAACGAATCGAGCGAAGCGGCCCGCGTTCGTCGAATGCTCCGTTACTTCGCCGCCTTCCAGGTGCAAGTCGACGACCACCTGCTCTGGTGCTGTCTCTTCACGGAAAACTCGAACTGCTTCGGGGTCTTTGGCGATGCCCGCGAAGAGTGACGCCTGGACGAACTCGTCGATCTCTGGGTCGCCCGTGGTCTCACGAAGCGCGGAGCGAAGCAGCGTGAGGTCATGACGCTCAGCCGTGGTCATCGCGTCACCTCCAGAAACCCTTTGCGCCGGTCGGTCGGCTTCTCATCGACGTAGCAGGTGTTCCACCGATTCTCCCACGTGGCCACGTGGTGAGGCATGGCCAGGGCAAAGAAAGCGTCCACAGCTCCGCCGTAGGGTTGTATTCGCGAGATAACCATAGGCGCAGGGTCTGACACTGCGACGTCCTGCCAGGTCCAGAGGGAAGGGTTCCGCTTAGCGCGGGTCAACATCCCACTCTCATGCGGGTCGCACAGGAGAACCACGTCGACATCGGACGGCTCCTCCTTGTCGGTGACGAAGCTTCCGCCAACCCACACCCGCCCCTCGATCTCGACGTGCGATAGGTCCTCAAGCCAGGCCTCGAATCGATCCATCTGGCGCGTTCGCAGGCCGTTGACCGCGAACTGGGCACGCATCTCCTCGACCGAGACGGAGTAGGCCGAGGCTTGCCCGTCCCCGCGGTACGGAAGACAGCCCAACTGCGGGTCGAGCGGCACCACCACCTACGCTCCTGACGCCGGAGGGACGAGGCTTACATTCCATCACAACCCGGACAACTGCGCCCGACCTGTGAGCATGAAAGGTACCAACCCGTTCGGACGCCAGGCCCCAGCGCACTTCACCGAGGCCAGCGCCTGACCGACTCTTCGTCGAACGCACCACGACGGCAAATGCGCTGATCGCACTGCTATGCGCCCTCGACCTCGACATCGAGGCCCCGCGGACCGCTCACAGCCATGCAGATTCGCACCGTCAAGGCCTGGCGTACCGGCGAGAGCCCATCAGCCTGCGCGCCGCCCGCGCCGAGCCCATCCGACCAGCGCCCCGCATCCCCGATATCCACCGGCAGCTTAGGACGACGAGAGTACCCGGCGTGAGCTCGTCGTCGAGCACGCCCAGACCGGCTCGACGAGCCGGGCATCTCCTGACCTGGAGAGACGCGCTGGCCACTTCCGCTTGACAGACATAGAAGTGCCCTAATCGACTCCACCCAGAACATTGCCGTCGGCTTCGCACCACGTGATCCAGCAGCGCCGACTGCGTCAGGGCCGCGCCGGTCGTCATTCACGGTCCTGCCCCTCACCCGCCCCAGGTCAGGTAGCCGGGAAGAGCTACCAACCCCCGGCTGCTCAACCCTGATCACCCTCCAAGGTCTTGAGTTGGTACAGGTAGCCCTCCGTGTACAGCGCCGAGAATCGCTGCCTCAGAGTGGAGGCGAAGGCCGGCTCGCGGATAATGACGCCAGATTCGAGGTTGCGCTCGTGGGCAGCCTCGGAGAGGTTTGCGCTGGTGATGAACGCGGCGCGGGAATCGACGATGACGACCTTCGAGTGCTGAATGCCGCCATCGGGACCAGGCTTGAAGCCGAGGAAGCGTGCACCGACGAGCTTTTCCTGGATACAAGCCGCAGTTTTGCCCCCATTGAGGTTCGGATCAAGTAGCACGGTCGTCTTCACGCCGCGAGCGACCGAACGCCAAAGAGCTCGTAGGTACAGCGAGCTGGAACTCGCCGAGTAGGTCGAGACGAAGACTTCCTCGGTCGCCTCGTCAACGAGGTGCGCAAGCGCGGCAGTCGTGTGGTCGCCGTCACCGGGGAACGTCGGCCCGCTCCAGACAGCCCGAATGTCGATCCGGTTCGCGGCGGCCGCGGCGGCGAAGCCTCGCAATGCGTCGGCAAGGGCAATTGACCCGACCTCGTCGAACGCCGCTTGCAGCAACGGCTTGGCTGAATCGGGGAGCTTGGCAGCAGCTTTCAGTAGACTCCCGTCGATCTCAAGGCTTGAGGCGATCTTGAGCGCGATCGACGGCGACACCGCCCGCGCCAGCAGTTCTAGCGCCCCGGCCATGTCAGATCCAAGTCTGTAGCGCCACACCGGCGAGCAGCGGCGCTACATCGAGCGAGCCAGAGTGAAGGTCAAGCACGAAGCGCCGGTCGAGGAACCTGTTCGCCCGCTCGCACGACGTCTCCGACAGGAATCCGCAACAGTGGCACGCCGCGCCGTGCAGGAAGTCCTCCTGGTCCTTGGGCATGCGGTGCGCGCATATGGGATCGGACGAACAGCGCTGAGCGCGGTGCAGCGCCTCATGCATGACCTCCGCAAGCCGATCAGTTCGGGCGAGGTCGACGAGCCCGCCGAGCGTGCCCTCACTGTCGGGCGAGGTCGTCGTTATGAGGATCCCCGCCGCAGCTTCGCGGTTGTCATCTTCTCGCCACGCGTAGATCCGCTCTGAGAGCGACGCCGAGCCGTAGCCACTCGACATCGCCATTTCGCGGATGAGGAGATGAGCGATCGTGTGCAGGGCCCAGTACCGGGGCGGAGGCATCCGCTCCTCAGCATCGACCGCGACCGCAGTAGTGCTCTGGCGGCGTTCGATGTTCCGCTCGTGCGCGGCCACGTGTGCCGCCCAGACGTCGCTCTGCAGCACGCCGGCCTCCCACGCGTCGACGACGTGCTCCGAGAACCGGATGAACACTCCTTCACCGCGGTCCTCCGTCGCCGGCGCCCACGTGGGCTTACCTGAGATCGCGATCGGCGCGATGCGCGCGGCGTCGTCACCGACCCGGTCGAGCGCGTCGATGCGGGTAAACCCGATGAACGCGTTCGCCTTGCGAATGCGGTCGACCGCGACGACCTCGTGCACTACCGAACCGAGGGTGGATGCCACGGGCACCGGATGCACCTTGAAACCGTTACGCCGGTCCTCGGCAAGGAACTGGTCGGGGTGGGTGAGGGTGCGCCATTCGGGCACGAGCAGATGGTTGGGGTCGTAGCCGACCGGCCCGGCAGCTGCTGGGCTCAACGGCGGAAGTTCGCCCTTCGCCACTCGAATCGCCTTCCAGAGGTCCTCGCCGGAGATGCCGGCGAACTTCGCAGTCATGCTCTCGGGAGCGAACTGTCGCCAACCGCTGACTTGCTCAAGCGAGGTCAACTTCGTCAGCTGCGCCGGCGGCAGCCCTAGCACCTCAGCCACCACATCAGTCGGCTTCGGCTCCTTGCGCGAAGGCAGCACGAGCACGCTTATCGTCGCAGGGAACCACTGGTTCGCAGCGCCGAGCAGCATGAGCCGGACCTCACCCTTGCACGGCTCGTCGACAGAGGCGAAAGTCGGCAGGTGCGGGTGGCGTCCGCGGCACAGGGGCAGGGATGCTTCGCCGCCACCGCGGGTCAGCTCGGCGATGTTGCGGGTTGTCTCGCACTGCGCGCACTTGACTGATACCTGCGGGCCGAGATTCGACCGCCACTCCATCATCCGCAACTGCGGGTTCGGCACGCATTCCGTACGGTTGCCGTCCGCACCGTGCACCCAATCGTTGTACGGGAACTCGTCGAGGTGGCCGCTGGTACAAGCGATGAGGTAGCGGGCAGGCACAGCGACGCGATCACGGCCTTCGCCCTTGAACCGGCCCTTGCACTTGCGATGCATAAAGCGGGCGAGGTCAGGGCGGTGTTTGCGGATGTTCTCGAACTCGAAGACGCCCTGCGAAACCGAGGCGAGCAGGTCGCATCCGGTGCAGCGTAGCCACTGAGGGAAGACGCGGGTCGGAATGCCGATAGGCGTCGAGTCACCGCCGATGTCGTCAGGCAGCCACGGCGGCTGACGCAGTTCGCCGACTTGCTGACCGATCTGGCGGCGCACCGCCTCAAGCAGGCGCGGTACGAGCACCAGCTCGGGCTCGCCGCCCATGCGGTCGTAGGCCTTGTCCCAGGCGTCGGTACCCTGCGGCATGACAGCGAGGTGTGGCAGATCGACGGACGACCCGATTCCCGACGTGTAGAGCATCGCGTTGGGCCGGATCGAGCCGACACGAGCGCGGTTACGCGATTTCTTCGGAGTCTCGACGAAGGGATCGGCGATGTCGCCGGCAACACCCACGGAGGCGTCATCGGGAACGGTCGGGAGGTCGTCGGTCACATCGCGCCCTTCTTTGGGGCGAACGTCCACTTCGGCGTCGCGGCGGTGACAGGTTCGGCCAGCTTGTCGGGAAACGGTGAGACAAGCAAGTCGATCTCGGGCTGCACCTCGCGCATCGAGTTGGCTACCTGGAACAGGCGATCGCCATCCTCGCTGAGCGACTCCTCAGGGCTCACGAGCAGCGGCACGACGTGCCGCTTGGGCAGAGTCTTGCGCGAATAGGTGAGACCACCGCCATGGACGTCGGCGCGCTCGGTCCACTCGTCGAGTCGCAGAACGAGCTTGCTCTCCGCGAGCTTCGCTGCGTCGTCGTCTCCGGCGTGAGCCACACGCTCGATGAACCTGCTGACAAGCTCGTCGACTGCCTTCCGGCGGTGCGCGATGCGCCCGGCGCCGGCTGTCGAGTCAGGCGAGAGCGACTCCCCGGACGGTCGACCTGCGTCGAGCACGCGCGCCGCTGACACGATGAGCCCAGTGAGTCCGCGTTCGAGGGATGCCTCAGAGAAGGGCGTCACGGAGAGCGCCTCAACATTCGCGTAGAAGGTGTCGTGGTAATGCTCGAACTGCTCGTAATGAGCCATGTCGCGGGGGCGCGACCGATTAGCAAGCGTGACGACGAGCCCAGGCCTAGATGCGTCACGGCCGACGCGCGAGGATGCCTGGATGTACTCGGCGGTGTTCTTCGGTTGTCCGACAACGAGCATGAGTCCAAGGCGCTGCACGTCGACACCGACCTGGAGCATTGACGTCGCGAGCACGACGTCGAAAGGCAGTTCGCGGTAGGGCAGCGCCTCACCGGCCTTGAGCTTCGCGGCAATCTGCGCACGGCCGATGGTCGTGTCGAGCGCTGCATCGAATGGCGACGCGAGATGAGTGAGCGTGCGGCTGATCTCCGAAGACGAGATGCGCGAAGTCAGCTCCCCGAGTCGCAACGGGGTGCGTCGTCGCGGATAACCCGTCGCCTTATCGGGGCCGCTGACGCGGGTCGTGACGTCATCCTCAAGGTAGCGCCGCATGCCAGCGAGCTCGCGCGTGGCCGAGAAGTAGTCGACGAGGGTGAGGTACGGCTCGGCGGCGGCACCGTGGGCGTCGAAGAGTTGCTGTCCGGCGAGCAGCAAGATCTCGCTGAGCCTGATCTCGGCGAGTGTGAGCCGCGCGCCATGCAGACAGACACCGAGGTACTGGCGGCCGGGTGTATCCGAAAGCGGCACCTCTCTTGAAAAGAAGGTGTCACTCACCGACAGCACCTGTGGCGGGAACACCTCGACATCGCGCGCGTAGAGCCGTTGCACCTGCTCGCCAGCCTTGCGCACTGTCGCAGTGGACGCGATGACGAGCGGCTTTACAGGCTTCGCGGATGCCTCATCTCCGAGCTCCCACATTGAGAGCACGTCGATTGCGCCCTCGAAGAGGCCGACGGCGGTGCCGAGGGCGCCTGTGATCAGGTGCAGCTCGTCCTGGATGATCAGGTCCGGCGGGCGCAGTCGTCCTGCTGGGGCGACCTGCACAGCCGGGTAGGTGCGGCCGTTCGCTTTGGTGATGTTGTGCCGGTCCGCGCCGCATACGTTCGCCTCGGTGTCGACGTGCTTGTAGCCATGCCGAGGGCACCTCTTCGAAACGTAGCCGAAGAGACTCGCAGCTTCGCCCTCCCGGGCGAGTCGGGCGAACTTGTCGACAGTGGCGAGCAGGAATGTCGGCGGATGCCGGTAGATCTCGTCGTCCACGGTGAGCACAGGCAGGCCATCAATCACGCTGCCTCCCGCTGCGAACGGGCAGCCTGTGCGGCGATCGCCGCAGTACACACGAATGCGCTTTTCGACGCCGTCGGCCTCGACATTCGCCTTCGGATTGATTGGCGCACCGCACCACGGACAATGGTCGAATTGCAGCACCGAGAGGCCGTAGGCGGAATTGCCCTCACTGTCACGGACATCCTTGACCTGCTCCGCCGCGTCAGCGTACCGCTTCGGGCTGACGCTCGACCCGACCCAGAGCCCGATGCGAAACGGTGTCGTGCCCCAGGTGGTCGGGTCTTCCCGGCGTACGAGCTCAGCGGCACACATGAGAGTCGTGGCGCGGTTGAACTGCTGCGACGTGAGCAAGCGAAGCGTGTACCGCATGAGCACGGCGACGCCATCTCCGCCGTCGAGCGTCCCCTCCGGTGTTTCGACCTTCCCCTGTAGACGTCGAATAGCGAACGTGAACGCCGCAAGTCCGAGGTATGCCTCGGTCTTGCCACCGCCTGTGGGGAAGAACAGCAGCTCGGCACGCGGAAAATCCGAGGAGCGACGCACGTGTGTCGGGTCGATGACTGCGGGCATCTGCATGAGAATGAACGCGAGCTGAAACGGGTACCACGAAGCCGCCTTATCACCGCGCATCTCGACCTCAGCCATCGCCTCGCTGAACTTCAGCGTCTTCTGCTCGATGCGAAGCCCCGCGACCTGCGAGCGCAGACGCTGATCACGCATCGTGCGGTTCATGAACCAGAAGGCCCGCTGCGCGTGCTCGCTTGTCTCAAGCAGATCGAGTCCGAGCTTTAGTCGGTCCAGGGCGGCCTTCGCATCGTCGATGCCGACGTCGCCCTGCTGCCGGAGGTGCTCGGGCAGCTCCGCGTTCCCAACGATCTGCTTCGCGATCCAGCCGGCATAGGCATCGACGAGCGGCAGGAGGCCCTCACGGAGCTGGGCAGGTGTGGACTCGATAAGTTCCCGCATACTCAGCACAGCACCGGGCACCTCCGGCGCACGCGTCTGGGGCACCTCGGCGGTTGGTAGCCAGCTCGTGCGCACCGAGGTAGCCCGACGCGGAGCGCCGGCAGCGACATCCCAAGTCGCCGAGGCTGTGCGGCCGATCGCGAACTCAAGCCGGTCGCGGTAGAGCAAATCTAGTCGGCGCACCTCAGGATCGCGTGAGGCGCGGTCGCGCGCGAGCGCGTCGCGCGCCGGCAAGAACACCGGCGCATCGTTGGCAGCTGAGACCTCAAGCTCAGTTTGAAACAGCCACAGCTTCGGCGGCAGCTCGCGACCGGTGACAGCTGTGTTGAGTAGAGCAGCCTCGACCACGCGGCGGCCCTCGTGCTCGAAGACCTCAACTGAAATGGCGACATCGTCACCTAGGTCTGCGCGGTGTGATCCACCGTTGGGGATGCTGGCCAGGTCAATCTCGACAGGAATGCAGAACGGTTCACGATCATAATACGTCTGCTGGCGACCGGTATCCGGATTGGTCTCACGGCGGCCGCGGTAACGCCCCCACTGTGCAGTAAAACGCAGAACTCCAATGTCCGCAGACACATGAAAGCGGAGGCCCATGGACGAGGGTGCGATGATCTTCGACTCGGGTCCACGGTCCTCGTCGGGCTCCGTCTGGGAAGCCTCGCCAGCTGACCGATCCTCGTCGACGGGCACGCCTGCCGTCTCGTGGGCACCAGACAGATCGATCACCGCAAGCGACTCGTCGCTACGGACATCGTCGAGCGTTTTCGCAGCTTCGCCCACATTGGCAGCTTCGGGCGTCGGACCGTCGCGCAGCGAGATCGGAGCGAGTGCACCAGCAAGGTAGCGCGCGCGGGGAGTTCCGATGATCTCTTCAGTCGGCCCACCCCACGGGCCAACGAGATCGCGTCTGAGCAACTCAAGCAGCTCGCCGCGCACTTGCTCGGACGTAACTATGGATGCATCAGCCACTAGAACATCGCTCCCTCGGGCTTTTCGGACTCCTCAAGGCCCTTGCCTCGCTTCTTAGGCTGAGGCTGCACCTCAAGTGCGGCACGCCGGTGATTCTCCTCTAGCAGCCGGTCGAGAATTTCGACGCGGGCTGCAGGCGTCACAGTCCACCGTTCCATTTGTCGATAGCTGTGGAAGCCATGGTCGAGCAGGACATCCGTCCAGCCGTACGCCTCCATCACCGCCTCGTCGATCTGCACGTGGAGCCACCGAATACTGTCAATATCGGCATCACTTCTCGTCGTCGGAGAATTTACCAGCTTGTACAGCCCAGTCAAGCCCAGGTGACGACGAAGCATGATGCCGCGCCTTTTCTCGTCAAGTTCACACCCAAGCTCATTCATGCGTTCAGTCGAAGACGGTCTGGGCAGTGTCTCAAATACGTCAGATGGCGTATAGCGAGTTGCTGCGTCAAGGCTAGACCCCCAGCGCATCGCCCACAACTGATGCAGCGATGAACTCATTAAGCACAAAGTTTCGTAATCATCGAAGAGGAATACCCCGAGCGAGTTACTAAAAATCGCCGAAGAAGGTAGTCTGATGGGCATTATCGTGTCACTCGTTAGCACGATCGCTATTACAGAGTCTAATTCTCTTAGCCCTTTGGCCAGACCAGGAGCACGTTCCGCGAACTGCCACCAGCGTTCTCTATACTGCTTCTTTCGAACTTTATCTCTCGCAGGCTTCACCAGCTCCCGCACTCGCGAGAGCGCTCCCGGGAC
>NZ_JBHWZO010000043.1:0-30368 GCF_042728455.1 Promicromonospora sp. NPDC060204 | reverse complement strand
CCCCCTCCCGAAGGAGCCTGCCCATGCGCAGCTTGCTCGCCGGAGCGCGCCCTCGCGCGGTCCGCACCGGGGCGGCGGCCACCCTGCTCGCCCTGCTCGCCAGTCTCGTCCTGACGCTCTGCTGCGCGCCGCCCGCCGCCGCGCACACCCGCCTGGAGTCCTCGGTACCTGCCGCCGGGTCGACGACGCAGACCGCGGTCACCGAGGTCACGCTGCGGTTCACGCTGCCGGTGAGCCTGCTCGGCGACGGCGTGGTGATCGAGGGCCCGGACGGCGTCGTCCCCGCCGGCGTCGCCCCCGCCGAGGACGGCCTGGCGCTGGTCGCGACCCCGGCCGCGGCCCTGGCCCCCGGCCCGTACACGGTGACCTGGACCGCCGCGGCCCAGGACGGCCACCCGCTGGAGGGCACCTTCGGCTTCACCGTGGCAGGCACGGCTCCGGACGGGGCCGCGAGCGAGGCGCCGGACGACGAACCGGCCGGCCACGACATGAGCGACATGAGCGGCTCGAACCACGACATGGGCCACGACCCGGCCGCGATGGGCACCCCGGCGACCGACGCCGCAGGAGCCGTCGCCCGGCTGGGCGGCGCCGCCGCGCTGTGGGGCTGCCTGGTCGCCGCGGGCGCCCTGGCGTTCGCCGGCCTCGTGCTGCGCGGACGGGACGAGGCGGACGTTCCGGCCGTGCTGCGGCTGGTCCGCTGGTCGGGCGTGCTGCTGCTCGGCGGCCTCGCCGTGCGGGTCCTGGCGGGCGCGGTGCTCGTGGCGCACGGCGACCTCGCCGCCGCCGTCTCGCCGTCCGCGATCGGCGACTCGCTCGCCGGGACGACACGCTGGGACGTCGGTCTCCAGGCCGTCGGCGCGGTCGCCGTGGCGGTGGGCGCCTGGCGCACGCTGCCCGGCGCGTGGCCCGCGGCGCTGGGGGCCGTGCTCGCCGGCGCCGGGCAGGTCCTCGGCGGCCACAGCAACACCGTGGAGCCCCGGTGGCTCGTGGTGACGGCGGACGTGGCGCACCTGGCGGCGGCCGCCGTCTGGGTGGGCGGCGTCGTCACGCTGACGCTCCTGCTCCGGGCCCGGCGCCGCGACGGGCGCGACCTGGACGCCGCGCTGCTGGGCGCCCGCTTCTCCGTGGTCGCGGGGCTCTCCCTCGCGGTGGTCGGCGTGGCCGGGGTGCTGCTCGCGGTGGGGATCCTCGACCGCCCGGCGCAGCTCTGGGAGACCTCCTGGGGGCTGCTCCTGCTGGCCAAGGTCGCCGTGGTCGTGCTGGTCGCGGCGATCGGCACGCACAACCACCTCCGCGTCGTCCCGCGGCTCACGGCACGCCGCCGGGCGGTGGTGCGGCACGCCGGACGGTCGCGCACCGCGGGCGAGGCGCTGCGCCGCAGCGCCTACCGGGAGACGGCGCTCATGGTCGCCGTCGTGCTGCTCACGGCGTGGCTCGTGGCGGCGTCCGTGCAGGCAGCCGGGTGAGGTCGCTTCGGAGCGGTATCAACACGAAGATCGTGGGCTCCGCACCTATGAGAGCTGTTGGCAGGGGGCAGCGGCAGAAGAGGCGATGGTGCCATGTCCACGAACATCCCCTGGACCGTCCGGCAGGGTCCGCGCGGGCCGGTCCCCGTGTACGTGCTCCAGTTCGACGCGCGGGGCACCCTGACCTCGCCCCGGTCCCTGGCCGCCCTGGTCGAGGACGCGCGCGACGCCACCGACCTCGTCGTCCTCTCGCACGGCTGGAACAACGACTGGCTGGCGGCGACCTCGCGCTACGACGACTTCTTCGACCACCTCGACACGGTGCTGGGGTCGCACCCGCCCGCCGCGGACCGCCCCTTCCGCCCCGTGTACGTGGGCGTGTTCTGGCCCAGCGCCGCGCTGGTCATGCCCTGGGAGCAGGGTCCCGACATCGCGGCCGGCGGCGACGGCCTGGCCGGCGAGCTCGCGGACGAGCTCGCCGTGCTGAGCACGGACCTCGGGCCGGAGCTGAGCGGCGAGCTGCACGCCCTGCTGGCCGACCCGGCGCTGGCCGACCCCGGACTGGCCGGGGACCGGGCCGACCTGGCCGCGGAGATCCTCGCGCACCTGCCCGTCGCCGACCGGGACGAGACCGGCGCGGCGGGCGGCCGGACGGACGGGCCCGCGCTGCGGGCCGCCTGGGAGGACACGCTCGCGCGGATCGAGCCGGAGCCCGTGCGCCCCAGCGGCATCATCCCCGACGACGCCGGCGCCTCCGAGGAGCGCGACACGGCCGCTCCCCGGGTCGCCGGCTTCAACCCGCTGGAGCTGATCCGCTCCGGGATCCGCCTGGCCACGGTGCGCCAGATGAAGGACCGGGCCGGCCGCGTGGGCGGCACGGGCGTGGCCGCCGCCCTGCGCCGGCTGGCCGACGAGACGCCCGCGCGGATCCACCTGGTGGGCCACTCGTACGGCGGGCGGGTCGTGCTCTCCGCCGTGTGCAACGGCCCCTGGACGGTCCGGCCCGTCGACTCGGTGCTGCTGCTGCAGCCCGCGCTGTCCGCCTGGGCGTTCGCGGACGACGTCGACGGCCGGCCGGGCGGGTACCGGCCGGCGTTCGACCGGGTGCGCAACCCGATCGTCACCACCCGCTCGGCGCACGACCTGCCGCTCACGCGCGTGTTCCACCTCGCGCTGCGGCGCCGGGCGGACCTCGGCGAGGCCGAGATCGCGGGCGGTCCGCCGTCGCGGTTCGCCGCGCTCGGCGGCTACGGCCCGCAGGGCGTGGGCGCCGAGGCGCTCCGGATCGACCGGATGCCCGACGTCGGCCAGCACTACCCGATCGGCGAGCACGCCGTCGACGGCAGGTACGAGGTGATCGGCGTGGACGGCACGTGGTGCATCCCAGGGCACGGCGCCGTCCAGTCCGACCAGACCGCCTGGGCGCTGCTGAGCCAGATGCGAGCCGCGGCGCACGCGGACGGGTGAGGGGGCCGGCGATGGCGAGGACCCTGCGGTCGGAGATCGACCTGCCGACCCTGCGGATCAGCGTGGACCTGGCCACCTCGGAGGCCGTGTTCGCCGCGGTCCGGGGACGGCGCCGGCCCACCGAGGTCGCGCGCTGCCCGGTGGCGGACCTCGGCCTGCCGGCCAGCGCCGTGGAGCTCGTGCGGGATGCCGACCTGACCGTCCCCGTGGCGGTCGTGACCCGGCTCGCGACCGCCGCCGAGGGCCTGGGCACGTCGCCGCTGCCCCCGCACAACGCGCTGTGGCTGGAGTTCCCCGTCCCGCGCGGCCTGGTGCACGTGCTGCCGTGGGAGCGGCTGCTGGCCGGGCTCGGCCGCCCCCTGTTCCGGCTGCCGTTCCACCCGGTGCGCCCGCAGAAGCCCGGGGTGCAGCTCGACGTCGCGATCTGCTCCAGCTCGCCCTTCCCGGCGGTCCGGTTCGACCCAGCGGAGGTGGTCGCGCAGCTCGCCCACCAGTACGTCGACACCCCGGGCCGGCACGTCACGGTGCACCTGTTCACCGACGCCGACCGGTACGCGGCGACGTGCGACGCCGTCCGCCCGATGCTGGGCCGCGGCGACGTCGTCGTGCACGTGCCGGCGGACCGGGACGCCGCGGCGCGGCGCACGGTCGCCCGCCCCGCCGGCCCGCACGCGATCGCCAACCCGTGGCTCACCTGGATGCTGGACGCCGTCGAGGGCGGCCGGCTCGACGTCGTGCACTTCGTGGCGCACGGGCACCTGTCCGACGGGCGCGGGGCGCTGGTGCTGGCCGGGTCGCCGACGACGGACGAGGGCCCGGCGACGTTCGTCGAGGCCGTCGAGGTGATCGAGCTCCTCACCCGGGTCGGGGCCGTGGGCCTGGCCCTGTCCGACCCGCCCGGCAGCGACAGCGCCGCGGGGCTGCGCGACCTCGCCGACTACGTGGCCCAGTCCCGGCCGGGGGTCACGGCCGTGCACGACGTCGCGGCGGACCCGGGCGGCGTGCAGCTCGGCCGGAGCCTGCGCACGGCGCTGACGCCGTCCGGCCCGCTCGCGGCGCCGTTCCCGGCGATGAGCGCCTGGGTGCACCCGCTGTTCGTCGAGGTCACGCCCGACCCCGAGCCCGCCGGCGAGCCGCTGACCACGAACCTGCGCACGCTCACCGACGAGCTCATGCTCCGCAAGGACGGCCGGTCCGCGTTCCTGCACGAGGCCACGCGCAAGGCCGCGGTCGAGGTCGACGGCGACTCCTGGGTCGCGTCGGCGTCGCGCAGCATCGAGCAGCTGCAGATGAGCTGGCTCCCCTACACCGCCGACCTCCCGGTCGACCAGGCCGCGGTGGACGCGCTGAACAGCGTCTCCGCCCTGCTCGAACGGCACGTGCACCTCGCGTACCCGGAGGAGGCGGCTCCCCCGCCGCCCGCGGAGCCCGCACCACCGGAGGGAGGTGCCCCGTGAGCCGCGTCGTCTTCCAGCTCTCCGCCTTCGGCGAGGAGGGCGCGACCACGCCGCTGGTGCGGCTGGTCGAGCCCGTCGACGACCAGGCCCTCGACCGGACCTTCGACTGTCCGGCCGACGGCCCGGTCAGCGCCCAGGCGCTGGACGCCGACGTCAACGCCCGCGAGGGCGACCGGCTGTTCCAGGCGCTCGCCGCGCACGAGCAGCTCGGCGACCAGCTCGCCGTGGCCCTGCACAGCGCCGACCGCCGGTTCCCCGTCTACGCCGAGATCCTGCCGCGCAGCGGCGCGGACAGCCTGCCGTGGGAGGCCCTCCGGTTCCCCGGCGACGGGCCCTACCTGGCGCTGGAGGACAAGTACGCGCTGGCCCGCGTGGTGCGCACGACGGCGCCCCCGGTGCCCCTGTACCAGCTCGAACCGCCGCTGCGGATCATGGCCCTGCTGTCGTGCCTGGGCCTGGGCGCCGCGGCGGAGCTGCGCGAGCTGCGGGCCGCCGCCCTGGAGGCCGGGCCGGGGATGGCCCGCCTCCTGGTCGTCGTCAGCGAGGAGGAGCTGGCGACGAGCCTGCAGGCCGAGGTCGACGCCGGCACCGCCCCCGAGATCGCGGGCGTGCACCTGGTGCCGCCCGACCACCACGACCTGGTCACGCTGGTGGGCGAGTTCAAGCCCCACGTGCTGCACCTGTTCTGCCACGGCTCCACCGAGCCCGTGCCGCACGTGCGGCTCGCCCTCAAGCAGGACTGGGCCTCGCCGTCCCCTGGGATCGGCCTGGCCCTGGAGAAGGAGCAGTTCGCGAAGTTCGTCTGGGACACGGACGGCGGCCCCTGGCTCGTCGTCCTCAACTGCTGCGAGGGCGCCGCCTCGTCGGGGGACGGGGCGACGTCCCTCGCTCGCGACCTCGTCACCAAGGGCGTAGCGCCCGCCGCCGTCGGCATGCGCGAGCCGATCCGGAGCGCCGTCGCCAGCATGCTGACGCAGGGCCTGTACGGCGCCCTGCTGGGCGAGCTGACCACGCGGACCAAGGCGGGCGCCACGCTCTCGGCGCCGCTGGACTGGGCAGCCCTGACCGTGGCGGCCCGCAACCGGCTGGTCACGGAGCTGGGCGCCGGGCTGTCGCCCACGCAGGCCCGGAACCAGGGCCGCGAGTGGACCCTGCCGGCGCTCTACCTGCGCTGGGAGGAGTTCCAGCTCCAGCTCACGCCCGCGCGGGACGACGGCGCGACGCGCGTCGACCCGGAGCAGGCCCGGACCTGGCGCCTGGAGGTCGCGGCCCTGCAGAGCCTGCTCGCCGCGCTGCCGCCGGGCCAGGGCGCGGCGTTCCGCGCCGGCGCGACGGAGCGGATCGCCGAGCTCGCGGCGCTGCTCGGCGTCACGCCGGAGGCCCTGGCGGAGCCGTCGTGAGCGTCACGCCCGGCGCCGCCCCCGCCGTCGACCCCGGCTACGAGATCACCAGCGACGCGTGGTCGGGCACGGCGCCGGTCGCGGGGCGGTTCGCCCAGGACGTGCGGCCCTGGCTCACCCAGGAGTTCACGGTCGCCGAGCGGACGGCGCGGCCCGCCCCGGCCGAACCGTGGGACTGGCGGCACCCCGACGTCGGCTGGGGGCTGGTGGCCCGCGAGCCCGACGGTGCCACCCGCGACGACCTCGTGGCGATGACCGACCTGCCCGCGGACATCCGGCGGCTGGTCGCGGCGCGCTCCGGCCGGGTGTTCCGCTACCGGCCCGCCGGCGGCTACGCGCAGTGGACCCTCGTCGACTACGCGGGCGACGCGCAACCCTTTCTCCCGGCCGCCCCGGCCGGTGCCGACGCCGGCGAGCTGCCGGCCTTCCTGCTCATCTACGGCAGCCCCGAACAGGTCCCGTGGCGGGTGCAGTACATCCTCAACCCGGTGCGGCACGTGGGCCGGCTCGACCTGACCGGCACCGCCCTGACGCGCTACGTCGACGCGCTGCTCGGCGAGTGGCGGGACTCGGCGGCCCAGTGGTCGCGGCCCGTCGTCTGGGCGGTGGACCACCGGATGGGCGAGATCACCACCCTTATGCGCGACGTCGTCGCGGAACCGCTCAGCGGCGACCTGAGCGCGGACGCCGAGCTCACGCCGACGTTCGTCGACGGCCGCTCGGTGCCCGCCACGGTCGCCGCGCTGACCGCTGCGCTGACGACCGCCCGGCCCGCCGTCGTCGTCACCACGAGCCACGGCCAGACCGGGCCGCTCGCCGACCCTGCGCGCCTGCGCGCCGACCTCGGCAAACTGGTGGACCACGACCACGCGCCGCTCGACCCCGAGACCCTGCTGCGCTCCTGGCAGCCCGACGGCGCGATCTGGTTCGCCCAGGCCTGCTGCTCCGCCGGGGCGGACAGCCCGTCCGCCTACGCCGGGCTGTTCGACGGCGACCTGGCCCGGACGTTCGACGGCGTCGCCGCGCTGGGCGCCCTGACCTCGCCGCTCCCCCGGGCGCTGCTCGGCGCGAAGAAGCCGCTGCGCGCGTTCATCGGGCACGTCGAGCCCACGTTCAACTGGACGCTGAGCTTCCCGCCGAACGCGCAGCCGCTGACCGCGCAGCTGCGCGAGGCGCTGTACGCGCGGCTGTTCCTCGGCAAGCCGGTGGGGTACGCCATGGAGCCGTACTACCGGCCCATCGGCGCGCTGCTCCAGGGCTACCAGCTCGCCGAGAAGGAGTTCCAGACCGCCTTCGGCGCGAAGGCGAAGCCCAGCCTCGACCTGCTGGTCTACAGCCGCGTGACGGCCCACGACCGCGCCAGCACCGTCATCCTGGGCGATCCCACCGTCGCGATCCCCCTGCCGCCGGCCACTCGGGCAGAGCCGGCTCAGGCCAGGAACTCCAGCCAGAGCGGGTAGTGGTCGCTCAGGCGCCACGAGACCTGGCCCTTGGTCAGGCCCTGCAGCGCGTGCGGGAGGAAGTCGAAGCTGCCACCGTGCCCCGTGTACGTCAGGCCGTCCAGGAGCGACGGCGCGCCGGGCCCCGTGGGGTCGCTGAACCAGGCGATCTGGTCGTACTGGTGATGGTCCTTGTCGTCGTCGAAGATCGTGCGCGGCTCCGTGCCGAGCTCCGCGGGCGGCCACAGCCCCGTCGAGACGAACGCCGCGAAGAGCGGATCGTCGAGCCGGTCGAGGTTGAAGTCGCCCAGGACCAGCAGGTTGTGGTTCCAGTCGGCGGGCCGGTCGGCCCAGCCCCGCATCCACGTGGCGAACGCGGTCAGCTCGCTGATCCGGTCGGCGGGCTCCTTGCCCCACAGCACGTGCACGGTGGTCAGGATGAACTCGGTCGCGCCGCGCACGAAGCCCGCGGCGTACGGGGTGCGGGCGAACTGGTCGACGTCGTCGTTGCGCGCCTCCTTCGGCAGGACCAGCTCCCCGACCAGACCCGAGGCCTGGACGCGCTCGGAGTCGTAGACGTAGGCGAGGCGCTCGCCGTTGCCGGGGCCGCCCTCGGTGACGTCGGAGGCGATGACCTGGTAGCGCGGGCCCAGCAGGCTCAGGAGCGCGAACAGCGCCGTCGTGTCCCGCCGGGTCTCCTGGACGGCCGTCACGTCGAACCGCTGGACCACCTCGGCGATGCAGGCCAGCGCGTGCCAGTCGCGCTTGGGGCTGTCGTCCTGGGCGGACTGCCACTTGTGCGTGAGGTCGCCGAAGGCGCGGAGGTTCCACGTGCCGATCAGCAGGTTCTTGGTCGTCTTGGCCGGGATCTGGGCCGCGAGCGCGGCGCGCATCCGGTCGACGTCGCCGGTGACCGCTCCGGGGACCGGCCCGGGCGGCGGGGCGATGGTCGTGGTCATGGCACATCACCTGCATGCGGAGGGATCGGGAGGTACCGCTACCTGCCAAGAGGGCGCCCGGCCGAGGGCTGATACTGCCGGACCCGGATGAAACAGGTGATATCACAGCCAAATTTCGATGCTTCCGCATCCAGGGCGAGACTGCTGTCAGCCGGTAGAGACCGGGCAACGTGTGCGCAGGGGGCAGGTTCACGTGACGTCCATCAGTGCTGTGCGGTTCGACCAGAATGTGCGGTTCGACCAGCAGGAGTGCCGGTCCACCCGCGCCGCGATCCCTGGTTATCTCGACCGACGCCTCGAGCCGCGCAGCCTGCGCCGCTTCGAGACCCACATCGACCGGTGCCCCGGGTGCATCCGCGCGTTCATCGACGTGCGCCAGGTGGCCTGGGCGCGGCGCAACGCGGACGCCCGGCGGCTCGACCGGGTCGGCTGACCGGGCCGGCCGACCGGGTCAGCCGACGGGAGCCCTGGCGGCGCGTGCCGCGCGCCCGGCGAGCTCCGCGAACGCGTCGCGCAGGGCCTGCGGCCCGACCACCTCGACCTCCGCGTCGAACCGCGCCAGCCCGGCGGCCAGCGCCGCCCAGGACCACGACCCGGTGCGCAGCCTGGTCCGGTCCGGGCCGAGCGCCTCGACGAGCCCGTCCCCGGCGAACGGCGCCACGCGCCCGACCGGCAGGGCGAGCACCACCTCGCCGGTGCAGGGCCAGTCGTCCGTGTCCCCGGCCTGGGCACCCTCTACGCCCTTGAAGCGGGCGGCCAGGAAAGCGCCGACGTCGCCGCCGGGCACCTGGCGCGGCGTGAACCGCGGGCCGTTCGGCACCCGGGGCGTCATCCGGTCCACCCGGTAGGTGCGCCACTCCCCCGGTTCCGGGTCCCAGCCGACGAGGTACCAGCGCCGCGACCGGACCACGAGGTGGTGCGGCTGGACGCGCCGCGCGGGTCGCGGCCCCGCGTCCGTCCGGCCCGGGGACGCGTAGTCGAACCGCACCTCCTCGTGCGCCCGGAGGGCGGCGCTCAGGGCCAGCAGGACGTCGGTGTCGACCTGGTCACCGACCCCGGGCCGGGTGGTCTCGGCCGCCGTCAGCTCCAGGGCGTCCACCCGCTGCCGCAGCCGGGCGGGCAGCACCTGGCGCACCGTCGTCAGCGCCCGGGCGGCGGCCTCCTCGATGCCCGCGCCCGTCACCACCGCGAGCCGCAGCGCGACGGCGAGCGCGACCGCCTGCTCGTCGTCGAACAGCAGGGGCGGCAGGTCGCTGCCCGCCTCCAGGCGGTAGCCGCCGTCCGGCCCCCGGGCCGTCCGCACCGGGTAGCCCAGCTCCCGCAGGCGGTCGACGTCGCGCCGCACCGTGCGGTCGCTGACGCCGAGCCGGCACGCGAGCTGCCCGGCCGGCCAGTCGCGGCGCACCTGGAGCAGCGACAGCAGGGACAGCAGACGGGCGGAGGTCATGGTCGAGGCGGCGACGGGCATGTCCCCGACGATGCCACGAGTACCGGACGATCCCTGTCCGGTACGGCTGACAGGTTGGGGTTCGTCGCCGGAAGTCCCCGGCGGCGCACCCATCCCGTGAGGACAAGCACCATGTCGATCAGCACCGTTGCCCACCTGAACTTCCACGGCCAGGCCCGCGCGGCCCTGGAGCTCTACCACTCCGTGTTCGGCGGGCAGCTCCTCGTCACCACCTACGGCGACCTCGGGATGCCCGCAGGCCTGCCCGACGCCGGCAAGGTCGTGTTCGGCCAGGTCGTGGCCGACAACGGCTTCCGGGTCATGGCCTACGACGTCCCGGGCGACGCGCCGGCCGGACCGCCCGCCCCCGAGGCCCCGGCAGCGCCCACCACCCGCCGCGAGAACGGCACCACGATCACGTCCGAGCCCTTCTTCCTCTCCGTGCGCGGCGAGAGCGTCGACGAGGTGGCCGCCCTGTGGGAAGGCCTGGCGGACGGCGCCACGATCGTCGAGCCCTACGCCCCCACGCAGTGGGCGCCCGCCTTCGGCATGCTCACCGACCGCTTCGGCGTCACCTGGGTGCTCGACGTCGCGAACTCCATCGAGGGGGCTTCCAGGTGAACATCAGATGAACGATGAAGGAACAGTGCCTTGATATCAGTGGAAAACACAGATCACCCCAAGGTTCGCCTCGCAAAATCAAGGCCGTGACCGAAACGCTCCTGCTCGCGCTCGTCGTCGTGACCGCGCTCGCCTTCGACTTCACGAACGGATTCCACGACACGGGTAACGCGATGGCCACCTCCATCGCCACCCGCGCCCTCAAGCCCAAGACAGCCGTCGCGCTGTCCGCCGTCCTCAACCTCGTCGGCGCGTTCCTCTCGCTCGCCGTCGCCGCGACCATCGCGAAGGGCATCGTCGACGCCGGTGTCATCACCCTGCCCGTCGTGCTCGCCGGCCTGGTCGGCGGCATCGTCTGGAACCTGCTGACCTGGCTGCTCGGCATCCCGTCCAGCTCCTCGCACGCGCTCGTCGGCGGCATGGTCGGCGCCGTGCTGGCCGCCGTCGGCACCTCGGGCGTGCTGTGGACCGGCGTGGTGTCCAAGGTGCTGGTGCCCGCCCTGCTCGCCCCGCTCATCGCGATCGCCGTGGCCGGCCTCGGCACCTGGTGCGTCGCCAAGCTGACCCGCGGGGTGCCGCAGGACCTGACCAACCGCGGCTTCCGCTGGGGTCAGATCGGCTCGGCCTCGCTCGTCTCGCTGGCGCACGGCACCAACGACGCGCAGAAGTCGATGGGCATCATCCTGCTCGCCCTCATCGCGGGCGGCGCCGTGCCCGCCGACTCGAACGTGCCGCTCTGGGTGATCCTGAGCTGCGCGGTCGCCATGGCGCTCGGCACCTACCTGGGCGGCTGGCGGGTCATCCGCACGCTCGGCAAGGGGCTCGTCGAGATCGACACCCGGCAGGGCATGGCCGCCGAGACGTCGTCGGCCGCCGTCATCCTGCTCTCCAGCCACTTCGGCTTCTCGCTGTCCACGACGCACGTCGCCACCGGCTCGGTGCTCGGCTCCGGCGTCGGCATGCCGGGCGCGAAGGTGCGCTGGAGCGTGGCCGGCCGGATGTTCGTCGCCTGGGGCCTCACCCTCCCGGCGGCCGGGCTGGTGGGCGCGCTGTGCCAGTGGCTCGAGTCCACCATCGGCGGGACCCCCGGCATCATCGCCGTCTTCGCCGTGCTGGTGATCTCGTCCGGGGCCATCTGGCTGGTCTCGCGCCGCAAGCCGGTGGACCACACCAACGTGAACGAGGAGTGGGACGAGGAGCGGGGCGCGGGCATCGAGCCCGTCGCCGCCACCACGGGCGAGGCGGGCGGCGAGCGCGTCGGTCCCGTGCCCGCCCTCGCGACGGCGTCGTCCGTCGGCCCGGCCATCGAGTCCGTGGGGACGATCAGCACCCCCGGTGCCGACACCCCGTCGAAGGGAGACAACTGATGAGCGAGTTCATCGAGTGGGGCGCGCTGGGCCAGGTCCTCGTGGCCGGCGTGCTGGTGGGCGCGGGCATCCCCGCGCTGTTCGCGCTGGGGCTGCGCCTGCTGGCGGGCCCGGCCCGGGACCGCGAGGAGGCTGCGGCCCGTGCGGCGGCGGCCCGCCGGACGTCGCAGGACGACGCCGTCGCCGTCGCGATCCCGCGCCCCGGCCCCGCGCGGCTGGCCGGAGCGGTCCTCTGCCTGACCCTCGTCGTCGCGGCGGTCGCCACGGGCCTGTTCGTCGTGGTCTCCGGCGGGCACTAGGACGTTCGCGGCCGGGTACGGCGGAGCGGCGTCCGCGGCGGGAGCTCCCGGACCAGGAGGCTGTGCGCGAGCCCGAGGCTGCGCCGGAGGTGTTCGGTCCACTCCGCCGCGGGTGCCCGCCGGGCCGACCAGAGGGCGTGCCGCACGATGCTCGCGGCGAGCGCCGAGGTCATGTGGGCGCGCTCCGCGATCTCGGTCGTGGTCAGGCGGGGGTCCCGGCGCAGCCGGCGCTCGACGGCGTGGTGCTGCCACGAGCCGGAGGCCTCGGACCGGTCCAGCTCCCGCGCGCGGAGCTCCGGGTTGCCGTCGATCAGCTCGAACCGGCGCCGGAAGAGCTCCAGGTTGCCCACGGCGTCCAGCGCGCCCGTCACCAGGAGGGTGAGCAGGTCGCCGAGCAGCGGTCCGTCGCCGTCGACGAACGCCTGGACCGCCTGGGGCGTGGGGTGGGGCGGGCGCCCCAGGATGGCGGCGTCCTTGCTGCCGAAGTAGTTGAAGAACGTGCTCTGCGCGACGCCGGCGGCGGCGCAGATCTGCGCGACGGTCACGGAGTCGTAGCCGTGCCGCAGGCACAGGTCGATGGCGATCTCCTCGACCCGGGCCCGGGCCGCGGCGCGCTTGCGCTCCCGCAGCCCGGGCACCCGGTGCTCGGTCATCCGTTCCCTGCGGCCGAGCCGTCGGCCGGAGCCGCCGCGTCAGCGGTCTCGGCGTCGTCCGTGGCCACGAGCTCGCCCCGCACGGTCTCGGCGTCGGCGTCGATCGTCGCCTGGTCGACGCCGTCCGTGGCCGGGACGCGCGCGGCGACCTCGGCGACGAGCTCGGCGGCCTTGCCGCCGTCGATCCACTCGGTCGTCAGGTCGCCGACGGCCTGGTCGATCAGGGCGGCGAAGTCGGCGTTCTCCTCGAACCGGGTCACCAGGGCGTTCTCGCCCATCATGCCCCCGCCCATCCCGCCGGGGCCCCCGCCGTCGCCCCCGGGCTCGAAGCCCTCGGGCGGCTCCATCCCCTCGGGCGGTTCGAAGCCCTCCGGCAGCTCCATGCCTTCCGGAAGTTCCATGCCTTCCGGGAGCTCCATGCCCTCGGGCATGCCGCCTCCACCGGCCCCCTCGGGGGCACCACCGCCGCCACCACCGGGCATCGACATGCCGCCCAGCGCGAGGTTGAGGTCCCACGACACGACGCTGATCAGCTTCGTGTCGAGGTCGTAGTAGAGGTAGGCGTTCCGGCCGGGGCCGGACATCGTGTCGAAGTTGCCGAGCACGTCCTGGGTGCCCAGGTACGTCGCGAACGACTCGACGTCGAGCCACTGGTCCAGGTCGCGCGCGAACTCCTCGTCGGAGGCGCCGTCGAGCCACTCGAGGAACGACACGAGCGGCTGCAGGTCCTGGCTGCCGTTGAGGTTGACCTGCTTGAAGTCGTCCGTGTACTCGGTCTGGTCGTCACCCTGGTAGGTGAACGAGCTCGTCGACAGCAGCTTGTAGAGCACCCCGTCGCCGTCGAGCTCGGCGGCGTACTGCGGGTCCGGGTTCTCGACGACGAGGCGGGTCGTCGTCGGCCGGTCGTTCACGGCGTAGGTCGTGAACGACCAGTCCTGCGTGGGCTGGCCCGACTGCTCCGTGAGCTCCAGCGCGACGGCCTCGTTGAGCGACGACGTGCTCGCCGCGCTCGCCGGACGGATCGAGAGCTCGGTCATGCCCTGGTAGGCCCGGCCGGGCTGGTTCTCGTCGAAGCTGACCAGCAGCGGCAGGTTCTCGGGCTCCTCCGTGGTCAGCGAGGCGCCCATGCCGGCGAAGCCACCGGCGGCACCACCGGCGCCGCCGGCTTCTCCCTGGCCGCCAGGCATCTGCTCGCCCTCGGGCATCTGGCCCCCGCCCGGCATCTGGCCGCCCTCCGGCATCTCACCGCCACCCATCCCCCCGCCGATCCCGCCCGGCGCGCGCTCGCCCTGGGTCTCGGACCCCGCCCGGTCGTCGACCAGCGACGACAGCGTCGAGTTGCCCTTGAGCCGCACCGCGACGGAGTCGATCGTGGTGCCGTCGACCGTCAGGTCGGCCGTCATCCACTCCTTCTCTCCCTCGGCGAAGTACGTGTCGAGCATCCGGTCGTAGTCGTCCTGGGAGTAGGACAGCGAGATCTCGTGGTCAACGGCGTCGTCGAACAGGTCGACCGTGCCCTCGATGTCCTGGGTGATGCGCTCCTCGTCGGTGACGGCGGCCGAGCTCGTCGAGTACGGCCGGACCGTCACGTCGCCGAAGACGGTCAGGGCGACCACGACCCCTGCGAGGCCGGCGGTCAGTGGGATCCAGTGCTGGCGCAGCCGCACCGGGAGGCGTTTGCGCAGGTCTGCCAGGGTCATGGTCACCCTCCTCACATGTCGGACTGGTCGTAGCCGGTCAGGACGGTGACCTTCTGCCCGGAGTTGATCTCGCCGAGCGCCTCGATGATCTCGGCCGTGGTGACCCCCGGCTTCAGGCGCACGGAGTAGAACAGCTCGGTCAGCGCCCCGCCGCGCACGGTCTCCACGCTGACGAGCTCGAACTCGCGCGTCATGCGGACCAGCACGTCGGCGACGTCCTGCTGGTACCGGGACTCCGGCGGCACCTGGACCTTGACCACCTGGCGCTGGATGTCGAGCTTGAACCAGTCGAACCGCTGCATGAGGAAGACGACCAGCAGGATGACCACCGTCGCGGCGGCTGCCAGCAGGTAGAACCGGGTGCCGACCGCCATGCCGATCGCCATCACCAGGAAGATGAACCCGACGTCACGGGTCTCCTTGATCGCGTTGCGGAACCGGATCACCGACAGCGCGCCGACGAGGGCGAAGGCGCGGGCGATGTTCGAGCCGACCACGAGCATGATGACGGCGACGACCATGCCGATGATGACGAGCGTCTGGACGTAGGACTGGCTGTAGGAGATGTTGCGGTGCGTCCGCTTGTACACCCAGCCGATGGCGGCGGACAGGACGAACGACAGCACCAGCGTCATCGTCACGTCGAAGACGGAGAAGGTTCCGCTGAGGTCTTGGAGATTCATCGGGCGAGAACACTCTTTCGGGTCGTGGCGTCGTCGACGCCGGTGGGGGTGGTCGGGTCGAGCAGGATCGCGTCGACCTCGTCGGGGGCGTGCATCGTCGAGCGGGGCGCGAGCCCGAACGCCTGCACGCTCTGGCAGTACTTGGAGATCCGCACGACGTCGAGGCTCATCCGGGCCGTCAGGTCGGTGACCCAGCCGGGCACGCGCTCGTTCGCCTTGACCTCCAGCACCGAGAGGCGCGGCGGCAGCGTGAGCCTGTTGACGCTCTCGGAGGAGAGGTGGAAGTCGCGGTCGCGGCCGCGCAGCCGGTGGTCGAGCGTGACGCGCAGGCCGAGGTCGGCCTCGCGCCCCACCCACGCCTCACGGTGGTAGCCGGTGGTCACGGTCGGGCGCAGGTCGAGCTCGCCCACGAGGGTGGACACCTCGTCCAGGAAGGCCCGCTCGCGGCTGCTGATCGCGCCGGTGGGCTCGTAGCCCTCCGCCGAGCACAGCGCCAGCGCGTCGCGGTAGGGCAGCGACACCCGCCGCTTCTGGGTGACCCGGTTGACGCGCTGCTTGATCTCCACGAAGACGTCCGACTCGGGGGTCAGGTCGTCGGCCGTGCCGTAGTGCCGCACGCGCAGCTTGCGCCGGAACCTCAGGCCCTCGATCTTCTCCCAGTAGAACTTCAGGTGCGCCGTGTCGTAGTAGACGCTCGTGATCGGGTAGCCCGCGTCGCCGGAGTAGGCGTCCACGTCCATGTGCCGCACCAGCTCGGCGCGCAGCTCGTCGGCCTGGTCCTGCGGCACGAGATACTTGATCTCGAACCGGTTGAAGGCGTGCAGCCGGCTGGCGGTCGCGGTGCGGGCCGAGCTCGCGGACTGAGGTCGCACGGGTCCGTTCCTCTCGTCGGCGGCCGGACGCCGTCATGAACGGCGTCTGACCAGCGGATGAACACTGAGGAAACCGACCCTGCCGGGTGAATCTTTGTGTCTGCTGGAAACGTGGAGGCGAACGTGGATCGGCTCCACGTTTCGCGGTGACCCGGCCGGACGCATAGCCAACGCACAGGTTCGGCCCAGGAACACCACGGGATCGCGGCGCACGCTGGTGCGATGACCTCCGCACCCGCCGGCACCTTCCAGCCCCGCCCCACCCGCGCGGACGGGTCGCCCGTCCGGGTCCTCGTGGTCGACGACGAGCCCAACCTCGCCGAGCTCCTCACGTCCGCGCTGCGCCTGGAGGGGATGGACGTCACCGCCGCCCTGGACGGCGCCTCGGCGCTCCGCGCGGTCCGCGAGTCCGTCCCGGACATCGTGGTGCTCGACATCATGCTCCCCGACATGGACGGGCTCACGGTGCTGAGCCGGCTGCGCGAGCACGGCGAGCGCGTCCCCGTCCTGTTCCTCACGGCGCGCGACGCGGTCGAGGACCGGGTCAAGGGCCTGACCGCGGGCGGCGACGACTACGTGACCAAGCCGTTCAGCCTGGAGGAGGTCGTCGCCCGGCTGCGCGGGCTGCTGCGCCGGCAGGGCGCGTCGGCGCAGAACGGGAACGGCGTGCTGGCCGTGGGCGACCTGGCGCTGGACGAGGACGCGCACGAGGTGTGGCGCGCGGGCGAGGAGATCCACCTGACGGCCACGGAGTTCGAGCTGCTGCGCTACCTCATGCGCAACGCGCGGCGCGTGCTGTCCAAGGCGCAGATCCTCGACCGGGTCTGGAACTACGACTTCGGCGGGCAGGCCAACATCGTCGAGCTGTACGTGTCCTACCTGCGCCGCAAGATCGACAAGGGGCGCGAGCCCATGATCCACACGCTGCGCGGCGTCGGCTACGTGCTGCGGCCCGGCAAGGTCACGGACGAGGCACGTGCCTGACGTCGCCCCGCCCACCGAACGCGCGCCCCGCCGGCCCACCGCGCTGCGGCGGCGCCTCGTGCTCGTGCTCGCCGCCGTGGTCCTCGTGGTCACGGTGGGCCTGGCCGTGGCGTCGACGGCGGTGCTGCGCTCCCAGCTCCTGAACCAGGTCGACACCGAGCTCCAGCAGGCGAGCCAGCGCCTGGCGCAGGGTCCCGTGCAGATCCAGCTCCGCGACGACCCGTCCGGCGACGACGCCTCCGTCACCCCGCCGGGCCAGGAGCTCCCCGCCCTGCCGGTGCCGGCGCCGGGCGGGGCCTCCGACACGATCAGCCGGCCCGCGTTCCCGCCGGGCCTGGGCCCGGGCAGCGCCGTCGTGCGCTACGTGGACGGCGAGCCGGTGCTCGCCGACCACGTGACGACCTCGCTGGAGCGCGAGGCCCTCGACGACGACCAGGTCGCCGAGCTCCTGGCCGTCCCCGCCGACGGGAGCCCGCACGACGTCCGGCTGGAGGGGCTCGACGCCTTCCGCGCCGTGCACGTCACCACGGACGACGACCAACCGGTGGTCGTGGCGACCAGCACCGCGACCGTGGACGCGACCGTGCACCGCTACGTGCTGGTCGAGGTCGCGCTCGGCGTCGCCGCGCTGCTGGCCGCCGTCGGCGTGGGCGCCTGGCTGGTACGCCGCTCCCTGCGGCCGCTCGACGGCGTGGCGGACGCCGCGAGCCGCGTCTCCGAGCTCGAGCTCTCCCGCGGCGCGATCGACGCCATCCCCCGCGTGCCCGCGACCCTCACGGACGAGCGGACCGAGGTCGGCCAGGTCGGCGCCGCCCTGAACCGGATGCTCGAGAACGTCGAGGTGTCGCTCCAGGCCCGGCACGACTCCGAGACCCAGGTGCGCAGCTTCGTGGCGGACGCGAGCCACGAGCTGCGCACGCCCCTGGCGTCGATCCGCGGGTACGCCGAGCTGGTGCACCGCGCCCCCGAGGAGCTGCCGCCCACCGCGGCGCGCTCCCTGGACCGCATCGAGTCCGAGGCCGTGCGCATGACGGGCCTGGTCGAGGACCTGCTGCTCCTGGCCCGGCTCGACGCCGGGCGCGGGCTGGACCGCGCGCCCGTCGACCTGGTCGCGCTCGCCGTCGACGGCGTCATGGACGCCCACGCGGCCAGCCCCGGCCACGCCTGGAAGCTGGAGCTGCCGGACGGTCAGGACGACGCGCACCCCGGCGACGGGTCGGACGACCTGGTCGTCACCGGGGACGAGGCCAGCCTGCGCCAGGTCGTGGCGAACCTGCTCGCCAACGCGCGCACGCACACCCCGGCGGGCACGCAGGTGCGCGTGCGGCTCCTGAACGACGGCGACGCCGTCGTCCTGCACGTCACCGACGACGGGCCCGGCATCCCCGCCGACCTGCGGCCCTCGCTCTTCCACCGGTTCACGCGCGGCGACGTGGCGCGCAACCGCAACGGCGGGTCGACCGGCCTGGGCCTCTCGATCGCGGACGCCATCGTGACCGAGCACGGCGGGAGCATCGCCGTCCGCTCCCGCACGGCGGACGAGGGAACGGCGACCGGGACCACGTTCACGGTGCGGCTGCCCCGGCCTGGTCCGTCCGGTCGGCCAGGATCTGGCGCGTGAGCTGCTCCACGAGCTCCGTGACCTCCGGCTCGTCGCCGCCGGGCCACTGCTCCACGTACCGCTGCAGCCGCTCCCGCTCCGCCTCCCGGATCGCCTCCGCGACGACGTCGCCGGCGGGCAGCGCCCGGACCGTGTCGCCGTCGACAGCCACGAGGCCGCGGGCCGCGAGGGTGTCCGCGACGTCGCGCACCACGTGCTCGGTGCGCCCGGTGCGCTCGGCCATGAGCCGCACGGACCGGGTGCGCTTGAGCGAGACGCGGGTGAGCATCCACGCCTGGCCGGGCGTCAGGCCGACGTCCTGCGCCACGACGTCGTAGACCCGCAACGGGTCCCGCTTGCCCACGCGCCGCCACAGGATCAGGCGCAGCTCCTCGAGCGAGGTGCGCGACGACGGGAGCGCGAAGGTGGCGCCAGCCGCATGGCCCGCCTCGTCGTCGCCGCCCCGCGTGGCCGTGCGCAGCTCCACCTCGGGCAGCAGCCACGTGAGCAGGAACGCGAGCGCCGCGACCGGCACCGCGCCCAGGAACACGATGTGCAGCGCCTGCGTGTACGCGTCGAGGAACCAGGTCTGCACGTCGGGCGGGCACTGCGCGAGCGCCTGCGTGGACGCCGTGAGCGCCGCGGGCCCGCAGACGCCCTGGGCGGCGTCCGGCACGGAGGTGGCGGCCTCGGCCGCGAGCCGGTTCGCGAAGATCGTGCCGAACACCGCGACGCCCACCGACGAGCCGATGGTGCGGAAGTACGTGGTGCCCGACGTCGCGGTGCCCAGGTCGCGGTAGCTCACGGCGTTCTGCACGGCGATGACGAGCACCTGGGTGACCATGCCGAGCCCGGCGCCGAACACGAACATGCTCAGGCCCGCCTGGAGCGTGGTGGTGGTCTGGTCCATGAGGGAGAGCAGGTAGAGCCCCACGGCGGTGATCGCGGTGCCGACGATCGGGTAGACCTTGTAGCGCCCGGTGCGGGAGATGAGCTGTCCCGAGCCGATGGACGTGATGAGCAGGCCGAGCATCATCGGCGTCATCTCCAGCCCGGACTCGGTGGGCGTGGAGCCCTTGACCGTCTGCAGGTACAGGGGGATGAAGGTGATGGCGCCGAACATCGCGAAGCCGACGGCGAACCCGATGACCGCGGAGACGGAGAAGACCCGGTTGCGGAACAGGTGCAGCGGCAGCACGGGCTCGGGTGCCCGCCGCTCGACCGCGACGAACGCGACCAGCCCGAGCACAGCGATCGCGATCAGGGCGTAGACCGGGGCGGAGTTCCACTCCCAGGTGGTGCCGCCCAGGCTGGTGACCAGCACGACCGCCGTCGAGATCGCGGCGAGCAGGATGATGCCGGCGTAGTCGATGCGGGGCCGGGTGTCCGTGGTGATGCGGGGCAGCACCGAGGCGACGACGATGAGCGCGATGATCCCGACGGGGATGTTGACGTAGAAGACCCAGCGCCAGTCGAGGTTGTCGACGAAGAACCCGCCGAGCAGCGGGCCGGCGACCGAGGAGACGCCGAAGACCGCACCGAACAGCCCCTGGTAGCGGCCGCGGTCCCGGGGCGGCACGACGTCGCCGATGATCGCCTGGGAGAGCACCATGAGCCCGCCGCCGCCCACGCCCTGCACGGCGCGCCAGGCGATGAGCTGGCCCATGGTCTGCGACGTGCCGGACAGGATCGAACCGACGAGGAAGATCAGGATGCACGCGATGAACAGGGTCTTGCGCCCGAACAGGTCGCCGAGCTTGCCCCAGAGCACGGTGGTCGCGGTGCTGGCCAGCATGTAGGACGTGACGACCCAGGACAGGTGCTCGGCGCCGCCGAGCTCGGAGACGATCGTGGGCAGCGCGGTGGCGACGATCGTCTGGTCGAGGGCGGCGAGCAGCATCGCGAGCATGAGGCCCGCGAAGATGGCCCAGACCCTGGCCTGCGGCAGGGCCTGCGGTTCCGCCTCTGCGCTCGGTGCGGTCATGCGGTTGCCTCCCGGGTCCGTGGACGGCGAGGCCTGCGCGCCCGTGCGTGTGCCCCCGGAGGCAGACTGTCACGGCCCGCGCGGGTCGGCGCGGGGAGGGTCCCTCCCCGCGCCGGAGCCCGGTCAGTCCTGGAGGGCGGACCGGAGCGTGGCGGACGCCTGGGCGACGGCGGCGCGGGCGGCGTGCGTGTCGTGCAGGGCGTTGAGCATGACGAAGTCGTGGATGACGCCGCCGTACCGGACGCTGGTGACGTCGACGCCGGCCCGGCGGAGCTTGGCGGCGTAGGCCTCGCCCTCGTCGCGCAGCACGTCGGCCTCCGCGGTGATGACCAGGGCGGGCGGCAGCCCGGTGAGCTGCTCCTCGGTGGCGCGCAGCGGGGAGACGGTGATCAGGTCCCGCTCCTGCGGGTCGGTCGTGTACTGGTCCCAGAACCAGCGCATGCCCTCCAGCGTGAGGAAGTAGCCGGTGGCGAACTCGCGGTAGGAGGCGGTGTCGAACGCGGCGTCGGTCACCGGGTAGAACAGCACCTGCTGGCGGAAGGTGACGTCGCCGCGCTCCTTGGCGAGCAGGGTGAGGGCGGCGGACATGTTGCCGCCCACGGAGTCGCCGGCCACGGCCAGGCGGCCGCCGTCCAGCCCCTGGTCGGCGCCCTCCTTGGTGACCCACTGCGCGACGGCGTAGGCCTGCTCGACGGCGACGGGGTAGCGCACCTCGGGCGACCGGTCGTACTCGGGGAAGACGACGGCGGCCTGCGCGCCGATCGCGAGGTCGCGCACGAGGCGGTCGTGCGTGTGCGCGTCGCCGAACACCCAGCCGGCGCCGTGCACGTAGAGCACCACCGGGAGCGGGCCCTGGACACCGGCGGGCCGGACGATCCGGACCGGCACGGTGCCGGTGGGCCCGCCCTCGACGGTGACCCACACGTCGTCGACCTCGGGCTTGAAGATCTCGCTCGACTGCACGTCGTCGACGGCCTTGCGGCCTTCCTCGGGCGCGAGCTGGTACAGGTACGGCGGGTTGTCGGTGGCCTCGGCGAACGCCTGGGCGGCGGGCTCCAGGGACAGGTCGTGGGGGTTGGCGGTCATGGTGGTTCCTTCGTTACGGGAGTGCTGGGTGTGGCTGGGGTGCTGGGTGTGGCTGGGGTGCGCGGCGGGCCGGGCGGCGCCGGTCAGGCGGTCTGCCCCGCGGCCCGCGCGATGAGGGCGGCGACCTCGGCGGGGTGGGTCAGCATCACGAGGTGCGGCGCGTCGAGCTCGACGCTCTCGCGCACCCCGGCACGCTCGTAGCCGAAGCGCTCGACGTCGGGGTTGATCGTGTGGTCCGCGGCCGCGACGATCCCCCAGGACGGCTTGGTCCGCCAGGCGGCGACCGGAGCCGGCTCGCCGAAGGCCACGGCGGACAGCGGGCGCTGCGACACGGCGAGCACCGTCGCGACGTCGTCCGGCACCCCGGCGGCGAAGACCGCGGGGAACGCGTCGACGGCCACGGACACGTCGGTGCCCGGCTCGGCGCCGTCGACCGGGTAGGGCGTGTAGACCAGGTGGGCCGCGAGGTCGGAGTCGGGGAAGCCGCCCTGCAGCTCGCCGAGGCTCTCGCCCTCCTTGAGGGCGTAGCCGGCCACGAAGACCAGGCCGACGACGTTCTCGGCCGCGCCGGCGACCGTGATCACCGCGCCGCCGTAGGAGTGGCCCGCGAGCAGCACGGGGCCGTCGATCGCCTCGACGACGGACCGCACGTATGCGGCGTCGCCGGTCAGCGAGCGGTTCAGCACGGGCGGGACGACGACCCGGAAGCCCTGGTCGAGCAGGGCGCGCGTGACCGGGGTCCAGCTTCCGGCGTCGGCGAACGCGCCGTGCACCAGAACGACGGTGGGAGTGGATGACATGGGGGTTCCTTTCCGCGGGACGACCGCGGGGACACGGCCGCCACGATGAGACACTTCGATCCAAGGCCGTCACCGGTGACTGCGTCCACGAAGGAAGCACGCAGGAATGGGGAGAGATGACCGAGGCGCTGGGCCCGCTGCTCCGCCGGTTCCGGCACGAGGCCGACCTGACGCTCGAACGGCTCGCCGAGCTCTCCGGGGTGAGCGACCGCACGATCAGCGACATCGAGCGCGGGGCCAGCCTGGGTCCGCAGCGGCGCACCGTGGACCTCGTGGCGGACGGCCTGGGCCTGGCGCCCGCCGACCGCGCGGCGCTGCTCGCGGCCGCCCGAGCGGGCCGGCACCGGCCCCCGGCCGGCGTCGTCGCCCCGCTGCCGCTCCCCCGCGCCGTCGCCGACCTCGTGGGCCGGGACGCCGAGCTGTCCGCGATCGGGGCGCACGTGACGTCGGGCGCCGACGGCGCGCCGTCGCCGCTCGTGGTGCTCTCCGGGCCGGCGGTGCTCGGCAAGACGTCGCTCGCGGTGCGGGCCGCCGGCGACGTCCGCGGTCGGTTCGACGCCGTGCGGTTCCTCGACCTGGGCGGGTTCGGCGGGCGCCCGCTCGACGCGCTCCTGGTGCTGCGCCGCCTGATCCAGTCGTGCGAGCCCGCCGTCCGGTCGGTGCCGCACGACGTGGACGACGCCGCCGCCCTGTGGCGCTCCCTCCTCGACGACCGCCGGGTCCTGGTGGTCCTCGACGACGCGGCCGGCGAGGAGCAGGTACGCCCGGTGCTGCCCGCCACCGGGCCCTCCGCGGTGATCGTCACGGCCCGCCGTCCGCTGGCCGGGCTGGACGCGTCCCTGCGCGTGGAGCTCGACCGCCTCGCGCACGACGACGCCGTCACGCTCCTGCGCCGCATCATCCCCGCCGCGCAGGCGCCCGAGGCCGACCTGCACCGGCTCGCCGACCTCTGCGACGGCTGCCCGCTGGCCTTGCGCATCGCCGGCAACCGCGTCGCGAGCCACCGCGCCTGGACCGCGGGCCGGCTCGCGGACCGGCTGGCGTCCGAGGACCACCGCCTCGACGGGTTCCGCGCGGGCGACCTCGAGCTGCGCAAGGCCTTCGCGATGTCCTACGACCAGCTCTCCGACGCCGCGCGGACGCTGTTCCGGCGCCTCGGCGTCCTGACGGGGCCCACGTTCACCGCCGAGCTCGGCGCCGTCCTGGCCGGGTCCGGCCGGCACACCGCCGTCGACCTGCTCGACGAGCTCGTGGACCTCGGCCTGCTGGAGGCCGCCACCCACGACCGCTACCACCTGCACGACCTGCTGCGGATCTTCGCGCGCGACCGCCTCCGCCAGGACGAGGGCCCGCACGCGCAGCCCGCGCACGCGGAACACCTGCGGCACTGGATCCTGACGACCACAGTCGACGCCGGCCTCTGGTTCGAGCCCGCACGCGGGCACGGCCCGGACCGGACCGGGCTCGCCGACCTGTCCACCCGCGCGGCCGCGAGCGCCTGGCTGCACGACGAGGCGGACCACTGGTTCCACGCGCTGCGCGCCGCCGCGGCCTACAAGGACGACGCCCTGGTGGTGCGGGTCGCCGAGTCCCTGCACTGGTTCTCCGACCTGTGGGTGCAGTGGGGCCAGTGGCACCAGGTCTACGACCTGGCCGTCCAGGCGGCGGAGCGCCTCGCCGACGACGACCTGCTGGCCACCCAGCTCGGATACCTGAGCTGGGCCGAGCTCTGCACGCGGGACGACCCGGCCCGCGGCCTGGAGCACGCGCACCGCGCCCGGGACGTCGCGCGGCGCGCGGGCAACCGCGCCCAGGAGGGCTGGGCCCTGTACTACACCGGGTGGTGCGAGCTGCTGCTCGGGCGGCCCGGCGACGTCGTGCGCGACGCCCAGGAGGCGCGCCGGTGCTTCGCCGACGCGGACGACGCGGCCGGCCTGCTCCAGACGCACCGCATGCTCGCCGAGGCCCTCACCCAGCTCGGGCGGCGGGCCGACGCCATCGGCGCCGACCGCGCCGCGATCGACCTGCTGGAGCGGCAGCCGGCACGGTTCCCCCGGGACATCGCGCTGACCACCCGGGTCGCCGCGGCTTCCGCGATCGTCAAGAACCTCGTCGAGCTCGGCGACGGCGCGGGGGCGCTCGCGACCGCGGACGCCGCCGCGCCCGCCGTCGACGAGCTCGACGTGCCCGCCCACCGCGCCATGTACCTGCGCGTGCGGGCGCTGGCGCTCGCCGCGACGGGGCGCACGGCCGAGGCGGCCGCCGCGCTGGGGCGGGTCGTGGAGATCCGCGAGGCGCTGGGCGACCGCCGGCGGGCCGACGCCGCCCGGGCGCAGCTCGCCGGGCTCAGCTGATCCTCACCGCCGCCCGGTACCCGGGCTCCTCCATCCGGGACATGGCGTCGAGTGCGTCGTCGGCCACCGGGAGCAGGTGCGCGTCCACCCAGGTCTCGCCCGCCGTGGTGCCGATCCAGGGATCCTCCAGCAGCACGGCTCCGGGCACGACCCCGTGGCACAGCACCCAGTGCGGCACGTCGAACCCGAGCATCGCTTGCAGGGAGACGAGGAGCAGCAGGCGCTCGCCGTCTTCCAGGGCGGCCCGGAGCCCGGGCAGGGTGAGGTGGCGGCCGTCGACGGGGAGGCCGGCCGCGGCCGCCTCCTCGCGGGAGACCTCCTGGAGCAGGGTGCGCCAGTCCCGGTCGCCCTCGGGGTAGGCGTCCACGAACACGGGCCGGTCGGTGTCGAGCGAGACGGCGACGGCGGAGTCGGGCCAGCGCCGCTGCACGGCCAGCCCCAGCCGGACGGGGTCGCACGACGGGAAGTTGGTGGCCTCCCGCCAGAGCGACAGCTCCAGCCGCCGGTCCAGCTCGTCCGCGCGGATCGCGCCCCTGTGCGCCTGCGCCATCAGCGCGGCGGACGGCCCGCACGTGAAGTGGGTGGTCTGGCGGTAGTGCGGGGGCTCGGCTGGGCTGTTCGCGTGGCCGGCGCTCTCGTGAACGGCGTCGTCGAGCCAGCGCACGAACCCGGTCGGCGGCTGGTCGGCGTCGGCCGCCGACGGCGCCCGGAGCGGGGCGAAGCCCGCGGCCGCGGCGTCCGGCCCCGCCGTCCACCCCTCCCACTTGACCTGGACGAGGCCCTCGGCCCGGGCCAGCGCGACGACGGCGCGCGCGGCCGCGACGGCGTCCCCCACCGCGTCCACGATCTTGAGGTACGCGGTGGCCGGACGTGCGGTCACCAGGGCGGCGCCCGTCCCGTCGTCGAGGACGACGAGCCGCGGGGCGTGCGCCGACCGGTCGGCCGAACGCCAGCGGTCCAGCACGGCGTCGGGCGCGATGCGCGCGAGGCCCTCGGGGAGCGCCGCCGGGTCGTAGGGGACGACGACGGTATGGGCGTCAGTCACCGGTGAGGGCGTCCGCGAAGGCGTCGACCGCCTGCTGCGTGGAGCGCGGTCCGCCCGCGCCCCAGACCAGCGGGAACTCGTGCGCGCGCCCCTCCTCGACCGCGGGCAGCGACGTCCAGATGTCGCTCTCGTTCAGCGCGTCCACGTAGCCGGTGGTGTCGCCGTTGGAGAAGAACAGGTTCGCGTCGCCGACGGCGGTGAGCCCTTCGATGTCGGTCTGGGCGAGGCCGTACTCGGCGTTCAGGCCGCCCGTGCCGTGGGAGTCGTTGACGGCCGCGTCCCAGGCCGGGGTGAGCCCCAGCTCCTTGCCGAGCTCGGTGAACAGCGCGCCCTCCGTGTAGGGGCGCAGGCTCAGGTTGCCGCCCTGCAGCCACCCGTCGAAGAACAGGAAGTCGGTGGTGGGCAGGTCGACGGCGGCCACGTCCTGCTTGCGCTCGGCGAGGTGCGCGTCGAACTCCGCCAGCACCTGCTCGGCCCGCTCGGTGCGGCCGGTGGCCGCGGCGATCAGCGAGAAGACGTCCTTCATGTTGCCCAGCGGGTCGTCCGGGTCGTTCCCGCGGGCGACCAGCACGGGGACGTCCTGGCGCTCGAACTGCGCGATGGCCTCGTCGTCGGCGCTGAAGCCCTCGATGATCACGAGGTCCGGCTCGGCGGCGAACAGGGCGGTGGCGTCGGGCTCCTCGCGGGTGCCGACGTCGGCGACCCCCTCGGGGAGCGGCTCCGCGGAGACCCAGGTCGAGTAACCCTCGGGGTCGGCGACGGCGACCGGCGTGACGCAGAGCGTGAGGGCGTCCTCGACCTCCTGCCACTCCAGCACGGCGATGCGCTCGGCGGGCCGGTCCAGCTCGACGGTGCGGCCGACGCCGTCCACGAGGGACACCGGCCCGGTCGAGGTCTGGGTCGTGTCGTCGGCGCAGCTCCCCGAGGCCGGGGCCGAGGGCTCGGGCGCGGACGCGTCCACCGCGGTGGTCCCGCATCCGCTGACGACGAGCGCCAGCACGAACGCGGCAGCTCCTGCGGCGGAGCTTCTCCTGGGCACGACCATGGGACTTTCCTCTTTCTGCTTGCGGGAGCGGGCCTGGGCATCGCGCCCGGCGCGGCTGTGCCGGTGTGCCCGCTGAGGTGAGCCTAAGTAAGGCTTACCTTCGTCCGCAATGCCGCACACCCGCCAGCAGATCAGTCTTTCCGGCCAACGACGTCGGTGGCGAACGTCCCCGGCGTCGTCCCCATGACCCGCCGGAAGGCGTCGATGAACGTCCCGGGGTGCGCGTAGCCGAGCTCGTCCGACACGTCCTGCACGGTGTCGCCGGCGGCAAGCAGCTCCAGCGACCGGTGCACGCGCACGGCCTGCCGCCACTGCGCGAAGGACAGCCCCGTCGCCGCCCGGAACACGCGCGTGATCGTCCGCTCGCTCGTGCCCGACGACCGAGCCCACTGCGCCAGCGAGCGCTCGTCCGCCGGGTCGGCCAGCAGCGCCTCGACGATCGCGTCGACCCGGTGGTCGGCGGGCAGCCGCACGGCGAGCTGCCGGTCCGAGGGCTCCAGCACGTCGAAGACCACGGCCTCCGCCCGCGCCCGCGCCTCGGGGTCGAGGTCCCGCCGCGCCAGGTGGACCAGGAGGGCCTGCAGCACCGGCCCCATCGCGACGGCGGTGGGGCCGGCCAGCACGGGCGGGGTGCGTTCGGGCGCGAAGAACGCGTCGTACAGCTCGACCCCCGCCGTCAGCCGGCCTGCATGCTCCACGCCCGCCGGAACCCACAGGCCGAACCCCTCCGAGACGGTGAACACCTGGCCGGCCAGCCGGGCGGTCAGCGTGCCGTGCCGCACCCAGACGAGCTCGTGCGCGGGGTGGACGTGCGGCTCCCACTCCGTGGCGACGTCGACGACGTGCGCTTCGGCAACGATCGTGAACGCGGCGGGGGTGTCCGCGGGGACGGGGAAGGTCCGGCCCACCGACGCCGTGGGGTCGCGCTGCCAGGAGCCCCGCGCGTCGTCGGGACGGGTGGAGGCGGCCATGCGACGGAGTCTAGGGAGCACGCCCTCGGCCGGCCCTGCGAAGGGCGCTTGACCCTACCCTCAGGGGAGGGTCGACGGTGTGAAGCAGGAGGTGAGACCCCATGACCTACACGATCACCCGCGTCTCCCGGCTGTCGGGCGTGACGCTCAAGACGCTGTACCACTACGACCGGATCGGGCTCCTCGTCCCCGAGCGGGACGAGCGCAACGACTACCGGTCCTACTCGGACGACGACCTGGAGCGACTCCAGCAGATCCTGTTCTTCCGGGAGCTGGACATGCCGCTGGACGCGATCGCGGAGGCCCTGTCGGGTCGCACCTCTCGGCTCGAGTGCCTGCTGGACCAGCGCGCCCTGCTCAGGTCACGTGGAGCACGGCTCGCCCAGGTGCTGGCGACGCTCGAGCAGGCCATCGCACACGAGAGAAAGGGACAACCCATGGCTGCCGACAGCATGTTCACCGGCCTGGACCAGGCCGGCTGGCAGGACGCCCTCGACGAGCAGAACGCGCACCTGCGGGACACCTACGGCGTGGAGCTCGACACGGCCGGGCTCGACGCCGACCGGATGAACGCGGCCGCCGCCGAGGCCACCGCGTTCATGTCGACCATGGCCGACGCGCTGCGCGCCGGGCTGCGCGCCGACGACCCCACGGTGGTGGGCGCGATCGAGCGACACCTCGCGGCACTGAGCGCCACGCACCCGACGGACCCGGACGGCTTCGCCGACCAGGCGCGCTTCTTCGTCACGGACGACTTCCACCGGCAGATGCTCGAACAGCAGCAGACGGGGTTGGCGTACTACCTGCTGCACGCGGCGGAGGCGTTCCGCGACGCGGCGTGAGGCGGGGGCGGACGCGGTGCGGGGCCTGGTGCCGGGCCTGGTGCCGGGCCTGGTGCCGGGCCTGGTGCTGGCGTCGGGCGGCGGACCGGGGTTTGGGTGCCTGACGTAGGACCGGGGTTCGGGCGCCGGGCGTAGGACCGGGATCCGAGCGCCCGGCGTACGACCCGGACCCCACCGCCCGGCGTAGGACCGCGGTCCACGCACCCGGCGTACGACCCGGACCCCACCGCCCGGCGTAGGACCGCGGTCCACGCACCCGGCGTACGACCCGATCCCAGCGCCCGGCGATGGAGGCGGACTTGGTGCCGGTGCCGGGAGTAGGGGACCGACCTGGTGCCGGTGCCAGCCGGTGCCGGTGCTGGCGCCCGCACCCGCACCCGCGCCCGCGCCCGCGCCCGCGTGAGCCTGCGCCTACGCCGGAGCCGGTCTCACTGCCAACTGACGAGGAGACGGAGCCGTGCTCCGTGCTCCGTGCTCCGTGCTCCGTGCTCCGTGCTCCGGACCCACTGTCAGTGCCAGCCGGTGTTGGTCTCGGTGTTGGTCTCGGTGTTGGTCTCGGTGTTGGTCTCGGTGTCTGAGCCTGAGCTGGTGCCGGTTTCAGTGCCGCCGGAGACGGAGACGGAGCTGTACTCCGTACTCAGTGGTGCCAGTGCCGGACTCCGGATCAGTCCTCCTCGCTCAGAATGGTGGCACCCCCGACCCGGACGACTCGCTGACATCTGCCGCCGGCGCGGCCGTGACGTAGGCGCGGGGCAACCGGCGCCCGGTGAGGGCACGCAGCGTCAGGTCCTGGCTGGTGCCCGGGTCGACCTGGTCCAGGTCGACCCGGGTGTCCAGGACTGTGGGCGGCCGGGCGTGCGTGCTGCCCGCGGGCGTGGTCCAGGTGGTGATCCCGGTGACCGGGTCACGTTCGACGCCCCAACCGGCATGGGTCTTGAGCAGGTGGTGCCGCCGGCAGAGCGCGTGCAGGTTCCATGCGTTCGTCTGTCCGGGTTGGTTCTTGGCCGTTGCCCCGGACCGCTCTCTCGATTCGTGGTCGAAGGGTTCTATGTGGTCCAGGTCGCATGTCGTCGCCGGGGTGTCGCACCCGACGAACGTGCAGGTCCCGTCCCTGGCCTCCACCGCTGCGCGAAGCACCTTGCCCGGCGTGTACGCCCGGGACGAGTAGTCGACCAGCACTCCCGTCACCGGGTCAGTCACCAGTCGCTGCCAGGTCGCGTCCTGGGCGATCAGCCGGGCAGTCTCCGCCGGGATCGGACCGAACCCGGCCAGCTCACCCGGCGCATCGTCCAGACCCAGGAGCGTGCTCGCCGGAACCGTCACCCGGACGACCGGCCGAGTGGGCGTCACGCGCACCACCGTCTCCTGCACCACCGGCGCCCGGCCACCGCACGGGCAGACAGGGGCTCCCACCTCACTCGTGTTCGTGTTCGCCGTGTCGGTCGGCTTGCCTGCCCTCGTAGCGGTCGTCGTGCCGCTGCCGGCGGCCGGCGCCTTGTCGCCAGACGCGTTCCCTGAGGTCGTCGTGCTCACCGGCCATACGATCCCCGTGCTCCCCTCAGCCCCAGCGGTTGCCGCGAAGCGGTCCCCTGGCAGCAGCCGACCCGTCACGATCCCGGTCAGACAGTCCGCACGGAGCTGACCCAGAGTGCGCTCCTCACCGGCGGTGTACCGCAGCTGATGCGCCATGTCGTCCACCACACCCCACACCGCCGCCGCATCCACCGCAGGCAGGTACGCCGACAGCCAGCCCATGTCGTTCTCCGCCCGGTCCAACTGCACATTGCGGTGCTCGGCCGCGGCCCTCGCGGCCTCCTCCGAACC